>JACOYX010000021.1 GCA_016181585.1 Candidatus Sungiibacteriota bacterium
TTCGAGGCCTACCTGCAAGGTAAGCCAAGAAATTTTTTGGAAAATTTGACCGAATTTATGGAATTGCAGCCAAAGTATAATTCGGCAACAGTCCCTTTATATGCCGAGGGAATCGAAAATTTTTGGAAAGCGCTTCAAAACAAAAAATCTCCCGCATATGCGGGAGATTTTTTGTTGCTATGTTTTTGCGGAAGCCGGAACTTTTTTTCCGCTTCCTCCCAACTTTTTTACATTCTTCAGAAACACAACTTTTCCATCCTTCACATCTGCCAAGATCGAATCCCCGCCAGAAATTTTTCCCCCAATAATTTCCTGCGCCAGTGAATCAAGAATATGCGTCTGGATCGCGCGTTTTAGCGGACGCGCGCCGTAATGAGCATCGAATCCTTTTATCGCGATAAACTTTTTCAGTTCCGGAGTAAAGGCGATAGCGATGTCACGCCCCTCCATACGTTTCGCCATGCGATCGAGTTGGATCTCCACAATGCGTTCAAGCACCAACTGCGACAGCGTGGAAAAAATAATAATCTCATCAAGACGGTTAAGAAATTCCGGACGGAATCTCCGTTCAAGCGCTTTCCTTATTTTATCTTTAACATCGGTTTCTTTCTGCTCGCGCGTGTCTTCGTCGATACTCATAAATCCGATGCGGTTATACTCCTGAACAAATTCGCCGCCGATATTTGACGTCATAATGACGATGGTATTTTTGAAGTTCACCATACGCCCCTTTGCATCGGTCAGGCGGCCGTTGTCCAAAATCTGCAATAAAATATTAAATACTTCTGGATGCGCTTTTTCAATTTCGTCGAAAAGAATCACCGAATATGGCCGATGCTTTACCAGTTCCGTCAATTGCCCTCCTTCTTCATAACCAACGTAGCCCGGAGGAGAACCGATAAATTTAGAAATCGTGTGGCGCTCCATATACTCCGACATATCTACGCGAATGAGCGATTTCTCGTCGCTGAACAGAAGCTCCGCAAGCGCTTTGGCAAGCTCTGTTTTGCCGACACCGGTGGGTCCCAAAAACATAAATGATCCAATGGGTTTGTTTTCCTCCGCAATGCCAGCGCGAGAGCGGCGCACGGCATTTGCGATTTTTTGAATCGCCTCTTCCTGCCCGATAACCCTTTTCTTTAATTCTTCTTCTATCTTCAAAAGCCGCGACGCTTCGCTTTCCAGTATTTTAGTAACAGGAATTCCGGTCCAACGAGCAACTACCGTCGCAATATCTTCTTCGGTTATTTCGGCGCGAAAAATGTGGCGCGAATTTTGCAGCTCGCGAAGGCGTACTTCAGATTCATGAAGTTTTTTCTCTGCGAGCGGAATCTTTCCATAGCGCAATTCCGCAACTTTCTCAAAATTGCCTTCCCGCTCGGCAATATCTCCCTCCTGCCGCGAAAGATCAAGCTCCCGCTTGAGTGCCCGTATATCGGTAATGGTTTCTTTTTCTTCCCTCCATGCTTCTTCAAGCTCTTTCGTGGAGGCTTGAAGTTCAGCAATCTCTTTATCTATTTTTTTTAGGCGGTCCTTTGCTTTTTTATCTGAATCTTTTTTGAGTGCTTCACGCTCAATTTCGAGTTTCATGACCGTGCGGCGCACATCATCGAGATCTTTCGGGACACTGTCCATTTCGAGCCGGAGGGAAGAAGCCGCTTCATCGATCAAATCCACCGCCTTGTCCGGCAGAAACCGCTCGGTGATATAGCGCGAAGAAAGATGAGATGCCGCCAGAATCGCGGAATCGGTTATCTTGATGCCGTGATGCGCTTCGTATTTCCCTTTAAGCCCCCGCAAAATAGCAACCGTATCTTCCACACTCGGCTCCTCCACATATACCGGCTGAAAGCGGCGTGCCAGCGCGGGATCGCGCTCAATATAGCGCTGATACTCTTTCAGTGTCGTGGCACCAATCGCGTGAAGTTCGCCGCGCGAGAGCGCAGGTTTTAACATATTAGAAGCGTCCATTGCGCCTTCGGCGGCACCCGCACCAACTATAGTGTGCAATTCATCAATGAAAATTATATATTTTCCTTCGGCGCGTTCAATCTCCCGCAAAATTGCGCGGATTCTGTCTTCAAATTCTCCGCGATATTTTGTGCCGGCAACTATTGCCGCAAGATCGAGCGAAACCAATTCTTTGTCTTTCAGCGTGTCCGGCACATCGCCAGATACGATGCGCGAGGCAAGTCCTTCAACTATTGCGGTTTTACCCACGCCTGCTTCACCGATAAGCACCGGGTTATTTTTTGTACGGCGCGAGAGCACCTGCATCACGCGGCGGATTTCACTGTCGCGGCCTACCACCGGATCAAGCTTTTCCTGCCGCGCAAGGCGTGTTAAATTGCGTGCATATTTTTCAATGACATTATATTTTGTCTCCGGCTCCGGATCCACAATTCGCTGTCCGCCGCGAAGTTCGGCAAGCGCCTTCAGCACCGTCTCTTTTTGTATCCCCTCGCGGTCAAGCACTTCTTTTGCTTTGGAAGGAATCTCAAGAATTGCAAGAAACAAATGTTCCGTTGAAATATATTCATCTTTCAGCTGCGCGGCTTCGCGATGCGCCTGCTCTATTACTTTCGCAAGGTCCTGCGTCAGATACACCTGCCCCAAGGGCGTTGAGACCATAGCTCCCCGCGGCATTGCATCAAGTGCTTCAAGCATTCGGTCAACAAGACCGGAAACATCGGCTTCAAGTTTTTCCAAAATGGCATCCACCGTTCCCTCTTCCTGCAAGATAAGGGCGGATAAAAGATGCATCGCATCGATCTGCTGGTGCGAGCGCTCAAGCGCCATGTCATGCGCTTTTTTTAAAACCTCCTGCGCCTTGATGGTAAATTGATTGAATGGTGGCATATATAAATAGTTTAAAAAAATCCAAGCGCTTACATAAGACAACAATTATTACTGCAATTTCGTCACGCTTATTTCAAATGTACTGTAGCGCAAAAATCAATTAAAATCAAATTGAAAAGTCCCGCATATATGCGGGATATCACTTACCACTTTTTGTCCAGATTTTCACGTTTCTGAATTTTCTTTGTTATAATATAAAATAGAGAACCAGAGCCAAAACCGGAACTAAAAGTATCGGCCAAAACGCAAGCACAAAAGACAGTATGCCGATGATTTTTAAAAAGAACCACGCCACCAACAAAGCACCGACCCCGATAAAAACTTTGTTCATTTTTTTAACTCTCCCGCTTTCTGCTTGTCCGTTTTGATTTCGAATAGCTGTGCGAATTATTTCTTCCATACAAATATCCTAATTCCTGATCCACGGCTTTGAGAAAAGCCTTTTCGGGATTTTTTTCTATCTTCACTACCTCATCATAATGTTTTTTTACTCTCAATACGATGGTAAAAAATTCCGAGCTTTCTCGCGCTTGCTCCTCAATCATCGCTCTTCCTTCCTGTAACGCTCCGACAACAGCCTTCTTTGCCATACCAATCAACGCGCCTAGTTCCCCATTGTCTTTGAAAAAAGAACCTCTCTCTGCCATATTTAATTCCTCCTGATAAAATCAGTATCATAGTTATCAACTTATGTCAATTATTTCATTTCTTCATTTACCGCCTCAAGCACCCCCCGCAAGATACCCATCACATCGCTAAACATCGCAAGATCAGTGTTGAGCGGAGGCATGAGTCGAATGGCCGTACGCCCCGTGGAAAGCAGGCGCAAGCCGCATCCTGTTTTTTCCACGCACTCTTCGCCAACGCGCTTTATACGGTCCCGAGCCTCTGCGCTGATGAAATCAACCGCCCACATCGCGCCGCGTCCCCGAAAATCCGTTACAATCGGAAACTCACAAAACGAAATGAGCCAGCTTTTCATCTTGGACTCAAGATGGCCGACCGCACCGCTTGCCAAAAGTTTTTTTATTTCTACGTATGAAGCCAACGCGGCAGACATCACCAAAGGCCCGCCGCCAAATGTGTTTGCGTGTTCACCGGGTAGCCAATCAATATCGCTCCGGAAAATAGTGGCGCCGATTGGAAGCCCTCCGCCCAAAGCTTTGCCCATAGTAAGAATATCCGGCTTAAACCAAGAAAAACAATCGGCGCCAAAGAGCGTCCCCGTACGCCCCATACCCGTCTGCACGCAATCGCTGATAATTAAAATTCCTTGGTCACGGCAACCGCAAAACAGCGAACACAGTGATTCTTCGCTTATGGGAATAATCCCGCCCTCGCCTTGGCACGGCACTTCGATCAACACTCGATCTATTTCCTCGAGCGGAATTTTTTCAAATGCACGCGACCACTGTACCCAACTTTCACCATCCCGAGGATAAGGCAAATAGATTGAATTTTCTTCGTCGCAATGCGTCCAAAAAGGATCCCGCTGAACTTCCGGCCTTGATGAAGTTGCCGCAAGAACACCTGCCGTACGCCCTGCAAAACCATTGCTGAAATACAAGGCCTTCCTGCGTTTCTTTTCACCGCGGCGATAGCGGTATGCAAGGCATAATTTTCGCGCCGCTTCATTTGCTTCCGCACCGGAATTTGAGAAAAAAACTTTCGCGGGCTTTGCCACAGGACTTTGTTCTGCCAAAATTTCCGCAAGTTCAAGCGCCAAAGGGCTCGGTGCATTGTGGTGCTCGGAAAATTCGTTGTGAGTTCTCAACTGTTTTTTTAAAGCATTCTGCACCGTATCATTGCCCCTGCCTAAATTATTCACCCCCGCATCGCAGTGAAAATCAAAAAAACGAAATCCATCGGGATCAATCACAAAAGACCCATTGCCTCTTACCGGTATGATCCGCGAAGAGGCGCTATTTGTCGCGTACACTTCTTTCGCCTTTTCCAGCAATTTCCTTGTTTTAGGACCGGGAAATTTTTTTGCTCTTTTCCTCCGCTTTCTCTCTTGCAGTTTACGGTATATTTCAAGCCTTTCCTGCATACTCAAATCTCCGGACAACGGAACACCATCGTACTCTATCGATCGCGTCGCATCGTCAAGCTCTACGATTCTTTTTTCTTCAAGCGGCATATATGCGTTCCTTTCAAGGAGCTAACCACAGCGTAGCATACACGAAAAAGATTTCAATAGACCTGTTGCCTAATAATTTTCGTGGCGAAATTTCATATTTTAGAGCTCGCCACGTTAGAAGTAGTGCATCATTGACTTACAATTACGAATGACCAACGCTTGCGTCACAGCCAAAATATGGAAATTGCGGAAGAATATTATTAAACGACAGATCTAACATCGAAATTAAACCACCGCCTAACTCCGCGATCGCGGAATTAGGCGGTGGTTTAATTTATGCTTAGACGGTTTAATAGATACTGGGACAACTATTTTCTTTCCTCCAAAACAACTTTCACTTCCGATTCACTTCCTTCTCTAAAAATTTTCAGACGAATTTCATCCCCCACTTTATACTTTTGAATGTATGAAGCAAGCGTATGCTCCTGATCAATTTTCTCTCCATTGATTTCTAAAACAATATCACCTTCTTTTATGCCCGCTTTGTCCGCAGGCCCGCCTGGAACCACCGCAGGATCACCGCCGCCTTTTATTACATATGATCCATAATCGCGAGCAAGTTTTTCTTTCTCTGCGATGTCGTTTGTAATCGCCACATATCGCACGCCAATGAAGGGATAGATAATCCTTCCCTCCGTTTTCACACTCTCCACCGCGCGTTTTGCGTTGTTGACCGGAATTGCAAAACCAATATTTTCAGCGCCCTGCGCAACGGCAGTATTGATACCGATCACTTCGCCGCGAAGATTGAACAATGGCCCGCCGGAATTGCCGGGGTTGATTGCGGCATCGGTCTGGATAAGTTCCTGCAAATTTTCAGCACCACTGGCTCCGCCTTGCGCCACCACCGAACGATGCAAACCGGAAACCACCCCAACCGAAACAGTATTGCGGAATTCACCCAACGCGTTACCAATAGCAATAGCCGTCTGCCCAATTTTAACTTGCGAAGAGTCTCCAAGCCGCAGTGCGGAAAAATCAGATCCTTCGACTTTCAGCACCGCAAGATCCTGTATCGGATCGCGCGCAAGCACTTTTGCCGCTATTTTTCTTCCGTCATTCATAAGCACTGTATATGCGGCGGCGTTATCTGCCACCACATGCTTATTGGTCACCACCAACCCATCCGCGGACACGAAAAATCCTGTCCCCGCAGAAACTTCTTTTGTTTCCGTCCCTTTCTGCCGAAACTGCGGAATACGAAATGCGTCATTATCACCGAAAAATTCTCTGAAAAACGGATCACTGCCGAAGGGATCCACAAAATATCGCTCCACCACCGGCACATCTTTTGTCGCCACCACACTCACCACCGCGGGAGATGCGTCTGCCACCACCTTTACGATCAGTTCATCCTGTCTTGCCACCGATGTTGTATCCTGCACGACGGTTTCTTTAATGCGCTCCAATATCCCCGGACGATTAAACTGTATGGGCCCAGAAATAGCCTCCCCCACGCCCAAAAGCGGCCCAAACAAGCCAAGTGAAAGCACGGTTCCGATAATGGACACGATAAAACTCAAAACAACGGTAAATACTGCAATTTGTTTTGTTGTGGGCTGATACTCCTGCATATTTTTATATATATTACAAACCTCCTAACTAATATAGTATATTACGAATACCAAGTAGATCAAGTTTCACTAAGAAACCGTCTAAAGGGTCTGTTGCCGAATAGCGCTTATGAGCTATAATTGCATAAATTCGGGTAAATCGCATCGCAATTTACGGGAAATTTAGCGAAGCCGGATATTCCCGTGCGAAGCGTAAAATTTCCCCGGCTTTTGCTCAGGGAAGCAAAAGAATTTTTCAAAAAATTTCTTGGCTTATCTATCAAGATAGGCCGCAAAAT
>JACOYX010000001.1 GCA_016181585.1 Candidatus Sungiibacteriota bacterium
AAAATTTCTTGGCTTATCTATCAAGATAGGCCGCAAAATTTGTGTGAGTATTTGCCTCGTCCCGACATGTCGGGATCGATTCAAAGGCTATTCGGCAACGGATCCTATAAGCGATGCCACTGGGCGTGAATTGCTTGAATTTCCATCGCCCGCCCCAAATGAAAACAAGTTTCCGCCTATGGACTCGCTAGAAAATAATAAGTTCTACCGTCGCCCGATAGGGAACGGAATTGCCTATTTTATCCAATGACAGGTCGTCAAGCGTACATCCCGCAATCACCAGCCGAAAAGCACCGCTTTGCAAACCGGCACATGCATTTTCTGCGCAATACCCTTCAACCTGAAACGTTTGCCCGTGGGGAATTTCGGAAATGGTAACGCGGTGCCTCATCGGACAGTAAGGATCATAAGTATCCGCAAGTACCGCATCACCAAACTCTATGCCGAAAAAATTTTTACCTGACGGCTCGCATGTTTTCCAGTTTATGAGCCGCAGGCGGAAAATAAGATCAGGTGGCGCATAGCCCTCAATTATGGCTTTGTCATACATGTAGCACCTTTTTTGGAAGAACTGTGTTTATTGTTTATGAACATACATATTTATGTGACTTATGTCAAATAAATTAATTTGAGTTCAGCATACAACCAACTTGGAAGCTAAGCTTCCAAGTTGGTTGTATGCTGGATATTTCTTTTTCTCTTTTATATTTGTTATGATATGTTCATGCTTCCCCTCGAAAATTTATTTTACTTCGGACTTTCTCTTCTGCTTGTTTTGCATAGCGCCAACCTTTCGGTGGAATATGCCTCGGGGCTTGCACACATGCTCCGGCTTCCGCGCTATATAATAGGTTTTCTCGTTATTGCGATTATTTCTATTATCCCGGAAACTTCCGTCTCGCTGGTTTCCGCATATCAGGGAATCCCCTCTTTCGGTTTGGCAACTCTTTTCGGATCCAATGTTGCTGATTTAACGCTTATTTTCTCCATCATCGTTTTTTCCACCGCGCACGGCATCAAAGTCGGCACCAGAATCATGGAAAATAATAAATGGTACATCAGCCTTCTCGCTTTGCCGATCGTTTTAGGGCTCGACGGGATATACAGCCGTTTCGACGGCGCCATACTTATTGTAGGCGGCCTTTTGTTTTATGCCGCCATCCTCAAAAGAAATCATTTTCTTGAGCGACCGCTGGAAAGCATGCCCCAACGAAAACTGACACTTTTTAATTTAGCCACCAGTATGGCAGTGCTTTTAATCGGCTCTTACCTCACTGTGCAATATGGCGTTGCTTTTGCCCAATCCATGAATATGAGCCCAATTTTTATCGGCATGCTCGTAGTAGGCCTTGGCACCACCCTGCCGGAACTCTTTTTCTCCCTGCACGCTATCCGCCGCAACACCAACGATTTGGCGCTCGGCGATATTTTGGGCACCGTGATTTCCGATGCGACCATCGTCATCGGCATCCTTACCATGGTAAGTCCCTTTGCCTTCCCGTCAAATATTGTCTATGTAACCGGCATCTTTATGCTTTTAGCACTGCTTATCCTTCTTGCCTTCATGCGCTCTGGCAGAATACTTACCAAACAAGAAGGAGCACTGCTCTTCCTCTTCTACGTCCTTTTTATTTTTACCGAATATATGGTAAATAGACTACATTGACTAAGGTACTTCCGAATAAAAACTGCAGGATGCTAATATTGTATCCAGTTTCTATTCTGAAGTGATTTACTCACTTCGTTCATAAATCACATGCAAAAAATCCTTCTCTACAACTATATTTCACGCAAAAAAGAGATTTTTACCCCTCTTCACAAAGGATGGGTTGGTTTATATACCTGTGGGCCAACGGTATATAACTACCAGCACATCGGCAACTACCGCACCTATATATATGAAGACATTCTGCGCCGGACACTTGAGCACGCAAAACTGAAAGTAAAACATGTGATGAACATTACCGATGTCGGACACCTTGCCTCCGATGCGGATGAGGGCGAAGATAAGCTGGAGACAGGAGCCCGGCGCGAAGGGAAAAACGTACAAGAAATCGTGAAGTTCTATACTGATGCTTTCGTTGCCGACACACAGAAACTCAATATAAAAAGACCTGCTGTACTTACTCCCGCCACTGCGCATATCAAAAAACAAATCGCGCTGGTCAAAAAACTTTTTGAAAAAGGATATGCATACGACACGAGTGAAGCTGTGTATTTTGATGTTTCCAAATTCAAGGGATATGAAAAATTTTCGCGGCAAAAACTTTCCCAGACACGAACAGGGGCACGGGAAGAAGTAATTATCCATACGCAAAAAAGAAACCCGCACGATTTTGTCTTGTGGTTTAAGACCGTCGGTCGTTTTGAACGCCACATTATGCATTGGCCCTCGCCATGGGGCGAAGGATTCCCAGGCTGGCACCTTGAATGCTCGGCTATCTCGACAAACTATCTTTCCCAACCCTTCGACATACACACGGGCGGCGTGGATCATATTTACCCCCACCACACCAATGAAATCGCGCAATCCGAAGCCGTGGAGGGAAAACAACTTGCCCGCTTTTTTCTTGAAGGCGAGCATTTATTGGTGCAGGGCGGGAAAATGGCAAAGTCTTCGGGCACCATGTTTACACTCCGCGATCTTGAAGAAAAAGGTTTCAATCCATCCGCATTTCGCTATTTAGTACTCACCGCGCACTACCGCACAAAACTCAATTTTACTTGGGAGTCGCTCGCCGCGGCAGAGCAATCGCTCAAACGACTTAAAGATTTTGTTTTGGAATTAAAAGATGCTTCGGCAGATGCGAAAGATAGAAATAATACTGTCCGGGCGGAATCGAGGACACGCCTCGCTAAAGCAGTAGTCGAATTTGAAAAAGCCATTTTCAGCGACCTCGACACCCCGAAAGCGCTGGCCGTGATATGGAAACTCATCAACGAATATCGAAAATCTGCGGAAGAAAAAAAGCTAAAAATTGATCCGAAAGCCGCGCTTATGCTGATATATAACTTCGACAATATTCTCGGTCTCGATTTGAATAAGATTAAAAAAGAAAAAATCCCTGTTGAAATTATTGCTCTTGCAGAAAAACGCGAAACATACCGCAAAGAAAAAAATTGGACGGAAGCCGACAAAATCCGCGAGGAACTCGCCGCCAAAGGCTGGGAAATCAAAGACGCCACGAAAGGCATGCGAATTAAAAAAATATAGATTTTTAGAAATTATGGGTCTCCTGCCAAATACCATTTCTCCTGCAAATGATGAATTTCTGCCAAAATAGCTTCAAAACTTTTTGGCTTATCTTCCAGATAGGCCTCAAAGTTTCCCATTGAAAAAGCATGTGGTACAAGCGATTCTGTTTTTCAGAATCTCCCACATGCTTTTTGTTAGCTATTTTTCAGCATCCGGCAAGCTTTCAAACGCTCGCCGCGCTTCCTCATTTTCTTTTCGATTTTTTTCTTGGATATCCTCCCACGTTTGGCGAGGAGGAGTTTGCACAATGGATGGCGCTGATTTTTCGCGATCTTCCTGTATCCTCTCTTCGTGGTACGGCCGCACCGGCTTGAGTATCGTTTTAGGACGATATCCGGATTCAATCCCAGTCACCACGACAGCAAGCACAAATACAACAAACCACACAACGACGCTTTTAAAATGTTGTGTCATTGCTAGATTGAAGTTTTGGGTTTCTTTCATGACAGCATAGGCGCGGCGGCTTATGACAAATGCCCATAAAACCACACCAACCCAAAGTAAAGTTTTAAGAACAACAAACAACAAGACCATCACTCCAGTTTGATCCATGCCATTCTCCTTTCTTACTCGGTTTTAGCGGTAGTTTCGACTACAGTTTTTTTTGGAGCGAAACCATCGTTCACTATTCCCATCATGATAGCAGGATTTTTCATTGCCTCCGTTGGCAGAAAAAACACTTTGTTTTCGCTATTTGCAAGTTGCTCAAGCACCTTTAGGCTCCGCTGAGTCACAAACGCCGTACTCACACTTTCTGCAAGTTTCTTCTCAACAAGAACTTGCGTTTCGGCCTCCTTGAGATCCACCTGCTGTTGCTTGATAGCAACCTCATATGCGGCTTCTGCTTCCTTCAACTTTATCTGTTTCTCCGCCTCCGCACGGTTGATTGCAATTTCGCGCTCCTTAGCCGCCTCTTGTGCAGCCACAATCACTGGCGGCGGCTGAATGTCCGCAAGTCCAAACTGAGGAAGAGTAAGCGGAGAATCTTTAAGTTTTTCACGCACGGCGTTGGTAATCTCCGCCGATATTGCATCCCGATTTTGCAGTATATGTGCGATGTCATACTGCGTTACAATGGAACGCGCCACCTCACGAACGACGGGCTGACCATATACGGCATACACCGTTTCGATTTGAATAACTTTCACCCTTTCGTTATTAGTTGATTCTGCGGAAACCCGATCAAACACTTTTTCGACATTCTGCTCTTCGGCAGAAATTGACACCGTACCACGAACCTCAACTGTCAAGTTGAGTGTATCTTTAGGTATAAAAATTGGCATCACCTCTTTAATCGGGTAATCCGATGCCTCCACCAAAATCAAACTGTCACAGGTTATGCAGAAACTGTCCAATCGGAGCTTACTGGGAGGGATAATTCCCTCCTGCAATCCCGACGGCGTTGATAGCTTGCCGACATGTGCCGGTGGAACCTCCACCGGGTCGCCACAAGCTGTCAGGAAAAATACCACCAAAAACAGTCCGATACTCTTCAGCATAATGACCACCCCCTTATGTGGTTTTTGTTTTTTAGCAAAAATCAGTGAAAGAAACACTCATTCACGACATAAAAATTATATGCCGTTTATTCACCTATTTTGCTAGTATGTACTATGCATAACATATCATTATTTTAATAAAAAGTCAATAACCCAGCTTGTTCACAAGTTTTCCATTGCGGTGGGTGTGGGAAGGGTTAAAATAGTACTGTGTGAAGCTACTTTTCGGCTCGCTCCGCTCACTTGAAGAATATTGTTTGAGCTTTTGAGATTAGACTTGCTCCCCATGGACAAAGGTCTTAAAATTCCTCCGCAAAATATAGAAGCCGAAATCTCGGCACTGGGTGCGCTTATGCTCGACAAAGACGCGATTTTTCGCGTGGTCGATCTTATCGCTCCCCACGATTTCTATAAACCCATCCATCGCGATATTTATGAGGCAATGCTCGATCTTTTCAATCACCGCGAGCCGCTCGATATTTTGAGCGTGGCAAACCGCCTGAAAGAAAAAAACAAACTCGAAGAAGCTGGCGGATCGGCATATTTAACGACACTGGTAAACTCCGTTCCCACCGCAAGCCACGTGGAGCACTATGGCTCCATTGTTAAACGAAAAAGACTTCTGCGCGATTTGATAGAAGCGGCGGGGCACATCGCCCAGCTCGGCTATCAGGAAGCGGAAGATGTGGAATCGCTCATCGATGAAGCCGAGCAAAAAATTTTTTCCATTGCCAAGGATTCGCTCCGCCAGGAATTTATTGCAGTCAAATCCGTGCTGGAGGAGACATGGGAACGCATTGAACGCATCCATCGCGACAAAGACGCACTGCGTGGCGTGACCACAGGATTTGCCGATCTGGACAATATTTTAGGAGGACTACAACGCTCCGACCTTATCATCCTCGCCGCACGGCCAAGTTTGGGTAAGACATCACTTGCGCTTGACATAGCACGCAACGCCGCGCTCGCCGGAGTTCCTGTTGGCGTATTCAGCTTGGAAATGTCCCGCGACCAATTGATCGACCGCCTGCTTGCCGCCCAAGGCAATGTGGATCTCTGGCGCCTGCGTACCGGCCACTTATATCAGGAGGGTGAAGACAACGATTTCATGCGCATACAAAAAGCCATGGCGGTACTGGCCGATACTCCTATTTATATAGACGACTCTCCTTCGCTCTCCGCAGTGGAACTTCGCGCCAAAGCCCGCCGCCTGCAAACCAATCATAATGTCGGGCTAATTTTGATTGATTATCTCCAGCTGGTAAAAGGAGGCAGTCATCACCAGGGGTTTGAATCGCGCGTGCAGGAAGTTTCTGAAATTTCGCGCTCCATCAAGGCGATGGCAAAAGAACTCAACGTGCCCGTAGTAGCGCTCTCCCAACTCTCCCGCGGCGTGGAAATGCGCCCATCCTCTGAACCAAAACTTTCCGATCTTCGTGAATCCGGAAGCATCGAACAGGATGCAGACGTGGTAATGTTTATCTACCGCGAAGACAAGGTGAAAGAAAACAGCGAGAAAAAAAATATCGCGGAAATCCGCGTGTTAAAACACCGCAACGGCCCCGTCGGCAGTGCAGAACTATATTTCCACGCCGAAACCGCATCATTCAAATCCCTCGCCAAACACATGGAAACCCCTGAAGGATTTTAGTCCCTATATCTCCATGGCAAAACGAGTGCGTGAATGATTTTGCAGAATACGCAAATCATTCTCGCGAGTAAAAATGTATCCCAAACCCATCCAAAACATCATCGACCTCTTCACCAAATTCCCCGGTATCGGGCCGCGCCAAGCGACCCGATTTGCATTTCATGTGCTTAAAAAACCCGGCCTCGCCAAAGAACTCGCCATGCGCCTTGCGGTACTGGAAAACACTATTGGCTTTTGCAATCAGTGCTTCCGCACGCTCGAGCAAAACGATTCCGGACTAACGCCAGATGAGCTCACTCGTGGAGGTTTCTGCGCCCTCTGCCGAGATTCCAAGCGCGAGTTATCACTCCTTGCCGTGGTAGAAAAAGAAGCCGATATGCAAAACCTTGAAAAAACAGGATCGTTTCTTGGACTATATCACATCCTCGGCGGCGTTATTTCCCCACTCGACCAAGACTCTCCCAAAAAACTTCGCCTCCGCGAACTCCATGAGCGTGTCAAAAAAAATCTCATCACTCGGCCGGAAAATTTCGAGGTGATCCTTGCCACCAATTCCACCGCCGAGGGCGATACCACGGCCATGTATATCGAGCGTATTTTATCCCCACTCAAAGAAAATTATCCGCAATTCAAAATTTCACGCCTCGGCCGCGGACTTTCGCTCGGCGCAGAGCTCGAATATGCCGACCACATAACCCTCAAAAATGCCTTGACAAATAGGAAATGAAATGGCATACTGAGATCGGTACATTTTATGCAAAGGAGGATATATATGAAAAATTTAGAATTCGATAGTGTTGGAGAACTGGAAATTTATGGGCGCATGCAAAGGGCATATGAGCTGGCAGTAAAGATTGTGTATGATGAGTTTCGTTCGAATTCACTTCCTGATGCGCGAATTACTGCTGATGCGCTATATCCAAGCGCGGCCACGTTGGCCGTCAAAATTTATGAAGAAATAAAATAAAAACTATTCTTGAATTGGCAGAATTTGCAAGCTGGCTAGGCTAGTTTGCACAAACTAAAATCCATCAGCTAGCTGATGGATTTTTACGTTTTTATGTCCTTTATCTCCACTTCGGTAAAATGCTGTCGGTGGCCCTTTTTCTTGCGATAGCGGGTTTTGTGGCGATATTTGAATACGATCAATTTTCGCGCCCGCGCCTGTTTCAGCACTTTTGCCTCTACTTTGGCCCCCTGCACCATTGGCGTACCAACTTCAATTTTCTCGCCCCCAATAAGCAAAACTTCATCAAACGAAGCACTACTCCCCTCGGGAGCTTCGATTTTCTCTATCTTAAGTTTTTGCCCGGGGCGCACGACGTATTGCTTGCCGCCGGTTCGAATAACCGCAAATTGCATATGAATACTATTATTATCGAAATGAGTAAAATTGTCAACGGAAATCTAGCTTTCCGCGGCAGGCCCCTCAACAAGCGCAGGCTCTATCCCCGCTTTCTCGCCTGTAATCCGCAAAACATCTTTATCGATCTTCCCAAGCTCTTTATATGCACTGTTATACGCATTTACCGTAGTTCCCAAGTGATTCCCCATTTTCTGCATATATGTTTCGTATGTTCCCAAGTGCTTTCCAAGTTCTTCCACGCGCTTTTTAATCTCTTTGGCCGAATCTTCAATCTGCAGTGCGCGAAGCCCCTGCATAACCATTTTCAGATGAGATAAAAAGGTCGTGGGAGATACAATGTGCACCTTTTTTTCAATAAAAGCATACTCTATCAAATCGCGAGTATTGGTTTTTATCGACCCCACTTGATTGACAAGAAGATCGTAATAAATACCCTCCGCGGGAATAAACATAAACGCAAAATCCATGGTGTTATCCTGCGGCCGCACGTATTTTGATGTTTCGTCAATACGGTTTTTTAGGTCTTGCTTAAACACTTTTTCAAGCCGCTCCCGTTCAGCCTGGTCATGCTCCTCGCGAACGCGGTTATAATTTTCCAAGCTGAATTTGGAATCGATAGGAATTATCTTATCTTTTACAAACACCACTGCATCTACAATTAAGTCGCGCCCCGCATCGTCCTTTCCCATTTTGTATTGCATCTGATACATGCCGGGCGGGAATACATTTTTCAAAAGCGTTTCCAGATAATATTCACCCAAAATTCCCCGCTGTTTCGGATTTTTTAAAATATCTTCGAGATTTTTCAGCTGGTCCGCAAAACCCACTACCTGCCGATTTGTTTCATCGAGTTTCGTCAGGCGCTCCGTCACATCTTGTATGATACGGTTTGACGCTCCATATTGTGATTGAAGAAGACGCGAAGATTCACCAAGCCGCTCATCAAGCGTGCGGGTAACTTGATTGATTTGGTTTTGGAGCATAAGCAGAGAATTTTGCGTACCGTCATCTTTCACCGGCTCCTCTTTTTTCCGCGACAAAAACCAAAACACGCCGCCAAAACCGGCAACAACGAGGAGCATAAGAATGATAAATTCAATTGTCATAATACGATCATACTATACGAACTATTCATTGTACAATCGTCCTTTATTTTAATTTCAAAAGTAATCTACCCACCAAAAAATATTTCGTGTACTAATTTGATAAAATTTAAAAATCCGGTAAAAACCGGATTTTTAAATTGATATATCATCATTTCTATCGTTTCTGCTAAAAATTCCAAAATATGTACATGTCATTCTGAACGAAGTGAAAAATCTCTAATTCTTACTCTTCAATTCAGATTTTGAAATACTTAGCAGAATGGAGAGAGTTTGATTTGTTTTTTTGCTCTCTCCGATGTTTTTATGGTCGCAAGCAGCACCCGATCATTATAATCATGCACATCGCGACCGAAATCAACAGAATTTCTCCCATTTTTCCTCCTTACCCAACGACCCATTCAATGAGTCCCCAGAGAATACAACCCCAATACAGCAAAGCAAACCCATATAGTACATCCGAAAAACATTCGCATTTCTTCATGATTCCTCCTGTTTGGATTTAATGCCACGCTCTTTTTCAAAGACCGCTTACTCAATCACCAAGAGATTAGTAATTCAGTAAGTGGGGCGACTGCCACGCAGTCGCCGCCGTGCTTGCAACTTTTTCCGGATAAGTTGCCAACCTTGAAACGCGGTTTTAAATTAAGCAATCTTTGAGCCGCATAGGTTTTTCACCTCCTTTCGAGAATTTCCACAGTGGCCATCCCAATAATGGCCACAAGAATACCACAGACCACAAACCACAACGCCGTCTCGACCTGTGGTTGTGGGTTTTTCCCCATAGCCACAGCAAGTACCATAGCAATAAACACAAAAATTTTTGCCATGGTGCTGCACATCCAATATAGTACGTTCATTTTCATTTATCTCCTCTCCAAAGAACTTCACTAAACCAACCACGCACTGATTAACTTAGTGAAGTTCGCGAATGCATTTGATTGCTCTCGCGAACATTGTCTCTGCGGCTCTGCTTCCTCTTTTCAGAGTAGAGAGAAGGATGAAGAAGAGCATACGAACAAAGAATTATTTTGGGCATCACGGGCCATAAAAAAAGGCCTTACAATATTTTTTGCCCACAATTCTCTAAAATTTAATTTACGCATTATCCAAACCAAACCAGGGTCCCTTGATTAGATATAAGTGATACGGATAAAGCATAAATGCTCAAGAGCGTATAAAATCCAATAAAGTCCACCGTAGGTCCAGTAAGGTCTGCGGATGCGATCCTGTCCGCAAAAGCGGGCGGGGTCCCCTCCTCTTCATCCTTCTTCCTGCTTAATTTTTAATGTACACTCTCAACTTTTCCACACCCTAATTATACACCTTTTTTAATATTTTGTCAATATAGACTGACAATAAACAACTTAGAAATATAAAATATGGCTTATATAAAGTAAATAATAGTGTTGCTTCTTGTTGTAACTATCGAACAACACTTAGCATACCAGTGATTATTTCGCTATCACTCACAATTATATGCGTATGAAGTTTTATTGACAAAAACCACGATTTCGCCTATACTGGGCGCAGATCACGGGTTAATGCCCGCGATTTTAATTTGGGCTTGAGCTTGCTAGGTTCAACCAAATTACATGATATAGAAGCCGAAAAAACTGAATAAGGAGGTATTTAATGTGGCTTCGAATTGTTTTTTGGCGTTTTTCTTGGATTACGAAAATACAGAAAACATTGCTGGCACTGTGTCGGCAGGGTGTACAATGGTTTTCACGAAACACTCTTACGGCAAAGGAACAGCTCGAGTCGAAATCCTGCTACGCAGACTTTCGACTTCATTAACTTAAGAAACTTATTACTATCAATTTTGCTTCGTTCATCATGTCTGTTGTTATGGCGGCTCCCGCAATAGGAATCCAACTGCCTGAATCAATGCTTCCTGCGGCGACACAAAATACCGCTATCGTGCTTGAAGCGCCGAAAACAGGATTCATAAGTGTAGAGAACTATGCGGAAAAAGCGGCGAAAGACGCAGACATTGATCCGATAAAATTTAAAAAACTAATTTCCTGTGAATCGGTCTGGAAGGAAGACGCCGCGGGAGACAATGGCACGTCTTTTGGAATCTTGCAGTTTAAAGACCCTACCTTTGAACTCTTTAATAAGAAATATAAGTTTGAGAGACGCGATATCATGAACCCCCAGCATCAAATCGATCTGGCAGTGCTCATGATCAGCGATGGCTATATCTACCACTGGAAAAACTGCGGAAAAAAAATCGGCTGGATACCGACCGCAAAATAATAAACTAAAACCCTTCGCCGCGGCGAAGGGTTTTAGTTTATTTTAGTATATTATATTAGACAATTATCATTGTGGGATGTACTCTCCGAAGCAATCTCTCACATCAAAAATAAGACTGTTTAGCTCGCGCCATGGCCGCTGTCTGCGACCTAGTCTGGCCGGAGCAGACGGCCTAAGACAGCGACGGGCAGGATCGCAATGACGCTACCATAAAAACTTTTTTACTTCCTCAAATTTTTCTTGAAACAGTTTTTCTGTTTTTGCTTCAAGCACAAGGCGCACCAAAGGCTCGGTGTTGGATCCTCGCATATTAAACCACCACTCGGGAAAATCTACAGAGATGCCGTCAATTTTTGAAATCACCGCATTTTTAAATTCCTGAAAATGCGCTTCTACTGCAGCAAGCACTTTATCTTTGTTGCGCACGGAAAAATTAACCTCGCCGGAAGAGACGTATCGCTTCATAGGCGCAATCAATTCGGAAAGCGGGCGATTAGTGCCCGAAAGAAACTCGGAAAATTTTACCAGTGCGTATACCCCTGAATCTTTAAAAAAGAAATCACGAAAATGAAAGTGGCCGGAAAGCTCCGCGCCAAAGACTGCATTGAGTTTTCGCATAGCGGGTTGGATAAAAGCGTATCCCACCCGCGAAAGTTTTATTTTTCCTCCATGTTCGGTGATATATTCGCGCACGCCGCGGGAAGTATTGGGCGGCATGACAATAGCGGCGCCCGGCTCTTTTGCCAAAAATTGATCCATGAAGAGCGCACCGATGAATTCCGAAGAAATTACGCCGCCTTTTTCGTCAAAAAAAAGTATGCGATCGCCGTCGCCGTCGAATATCGTGCCGAAGCGATAATTTCCCGCCCGTAGCTCCCTTACTATGTGTTTCTGTGAAGCCGTATCCAGAGGATTCGGCGAGTGGCGGCGAAATGTGCCGTCCGGCTCAAAAAAAATCGGCTTATATTCAAATGCCGAAAGCCGCCCCAGCACTTCAGGAAGAATGTATGTTGTCGCCCCGCCGCAAGCGTCGATGACCGCGCGGGTTGGCAGTACTTTACTTTTTTTTGTTACAAAAACGGCGTATTCTCGGCGAAAATCCCCGAGAATTTCAATTGTCCCGGGTGTTTTTGCCTGCACATACTTCTTTGCGAAAACCATATCCCGTATTTCCTCCATACCATTGCCTTCGGAAACCGCAGCGCCATTTTTGCCGCATATTTTCATGCCGTTATATTCCGCTGGATTGTGGGATGCGGTAATCACCACCCCGCCGTCGCACTTCACTGTGTGAAGGAGAAAATAAAAAAATGGGGTTGTTGCAATGCCTGCGTCGAGCACATCGCATCCGGATTCCGTGATCCCCTGCACCGCCGCCCGCGCCAGTGATTCCGAAGAGGTGCGAATATCGCGGCAGACCAATAGGGTTAATTTCTTTTTTTTCTGTACTCTCAAAAGATGCGCGGCAATGGCATTGCCAATGCCCCGCGCACCCGCTTCGTCGAGCTCCGCTGGATATTTTCCGCGAATGTCGTATGCTTTGAAAATGTGAGGTTGTGTGGGCATACTCTTTTAACTCTCTATTATATTATATCGTTTCCTATCAAAATGCCAGCAGAAAAAAACTCTCATAAAAATTGTGAAAGAGCGGTGATGTTTTATTTATTTAAATGAATATGTCTCTAAAGATAGGTATTGTCGGGCTTCCGAACGTGGGAAAATCCACCTTATTCAATGCCCTTACAAAAAACAAAGTAGATATTGCGAACTACCCTTTCTGCACCATTGAGCCAAACGTGGGAGTGGTTGAAGTTCCCGATCTGCGCTTGCAAAAACTCGCGGAGTTTTCCCGTTCAAAAAAAGTTGTTGCCGCGGTGGTGGAATTTGTGGATATTGCAGGACTGGTAAAAGGCGCGGCCGAGGGCGAAGGACTTGGCAACAAATTTTTAACGCATATTGCCGAAACAAATGCTATCGCCGAAGTTGTCCGCGTGTTTGAGGATTCCGAAATCATTCACGTCGCGGAAAAAGTTGATCCGGCATCTGACATCGAAGTCATAGAGTACGAACTCATTTTGAAAGATTTGGAAACCGTTGAAAAACGTCTGCAAACGCTTGAAAAAGAAATAAAAGCGCAGAGAAAAGGAGCAAAGGAGGAATATACCGTATTCACTAAAGCAAAAGAAATATTGACACAAGGATCCCTCCTTTCCAAATCACTTGGAGGTTCAACCTCCGAGTTGGAAAAGGAGGAAATAGAATTGCTGAAGCAGATTCAGCTTCTCACAGTAAAGCCTATTATTTATTGCATCAATGCATCTGAAAGCCATATCGAAAAAAAATGGACGCCTGAAGGCGTCTTGAAGGAGAAAATAGGAGCATCGCCATATGTCATTATTTCAGCGAAAATTGAATCAGAACTTTCAGAACTTTCAGAGGAAGAAAAAAATGAATTTCTGGTATCCCTAGGTATTCCGGAGAGCGGGCTTAGCCAGCTGATCCGCACCGGTTACAAAACGCTTGGCCTAATGACATTTTTTACCACCGGCGAAGATGAGACCCGCGCATGGACGATACCCGCAGGATCCACTGCCCCCCGCGCCGGACGCGCGATACATTCGGATTTCGAGGAAAAATTTATCCGCGCGGAAGTGATCCACTGGTCAAAATTGCTGGAAGCCGGTTCATTTGCAAAGGCGCGCGAACTCGGGCTAATCCGTACCGAAGGCAAAGAATATGTCGTAAAAGATGGGGATGTAGTGGAGTTTAAAATTTAAAAAGACGGCGCTTGAGCGCCATCTTTTGTTTATGGGTCTACTTTTTGCAATAATTGATCCGGTAGCAATACAATAATCTCGCGGTCAGGATCAGGATCAATCACTAAAAACATTTCCTTGTTTTTTTCATTCTCAAGCACTTTTAGCAATAAACTCCCTTCGTTAATTTTTACCGAAGCATCATCATTAACAAAATAAGTTTGCCCGGAAACATAAGCGCCGCCAAACTGTTCATTGTGCTTATTCAACTTTTCTATTTGAAATAATGCTCGTTTGTATTGAGCTATTTCATTATTTTTATAAGTAAAGGGTGGTATAACCGCAATTACAGTTAAGGTAATACCTAACAGCGCCCCTGCTGACCCAAAAAAAACTTTATTCCACTCAACATTATTATCTCTCATAATATATTCTCCGTATATTAAGTTAAAAAACTTAATATAAATTACGTGAAATTTATCAATATGTCAACTTCCTTGCAAATATTATAAGGATACGCTACTATACAATCTAATGAATTCCGACACAAAAAACTATGAATTTGCCTACCTTCTGACCCCTTCGATTTCCGAAGAGGAAGTTTCGGCTGTCGTGGCAAAACTGGCCACGATTATACAAGAACAAAATGGGGTGATCCGCCGCCAAGAAGAGGCACGCAAACGCCAACTTGCCTATCCCATTAGAAAAGAGAGATTGGCATATTTCGGCTGGATTACTTTCAGCATGACACCGGAACTCGTAACTGAACTTAAAAAGAAACTTGCGGTAGAAACGCAAATACTGCGCCATCTTTTGGTGGAAGAAGATATGACGCAATTCAATTTGCCGCCGCGGCGCATGTATACTCCCCGCCCGATGGTCTCAGCAGTGAAATCGCCGGAAACACCTGCAGAAGAATCTCCGGAGGAAAAACTCGACCTTGAAGCATTGGATAAAAAGCTTGAAGAAATATTAGGTAAATAGCGATACCAATACACGAATAACCCGAACGATACGAAAGAATCTTATTCGTACATTCGTGTTTCATTCGTAATTGGTGTCGGTACTATGAATTTAAACAAAGTCATCATTGCAGGCAATCTTACACGCGATCCCGAGCTTCGCCAGATTCCTTCCGGACAGACAGTGTGTTCGTTTTCCGTCGCGACCAATCGCTTTTTCACCGATTCTTTGGGACAAAAGCAAAAACAAGCGGAATTTCACAATATTGTCGCGTGGGGCAGACAGGCGGAAATCATCAATCAATATTTAAAAAAAGGAGGTATTGTTCTCGTGGAAGGAAGACTTCAGACCCGCTCATGGCAGGATCAGCAAGGAGTAAAACATTGGAAAACCGAAATCATTGCCGAACAAATTCAACTTGGACCTCGTAGCGGCATGTCCGGAGGCACGGATGACGCTATGCCACAAACGGAACGAAGGAATTTTTCGGAAAACCGCGGCGGACAACGCCCTCCTATGAATATGAACAACCAAGCTCCCCGTCAGGACGAAACTCCGGTTATCGAATTGCCGGACGAAACAGAGGAAGTCGATGTAAAAGATATACCGTTTTAATTTTTTATGAACAACATAGAACAAAAACAGTGCTTTTTCTGCACTAATAACCGCAATATCATAGACTATAAAGATGCGGAACTCTTGAAAAAATTTATGAGTTCAAACGCCAAAATCTATCCCCGCCGCAAATCGGGCCTTTGCGCCCTGCACCAGCGCCGCGTGGCTATTGCCGTAAAACGCGCACGTTTTTTGGCACTTGTGCCATATACGACACGCTGATATTTCTGTTGCATTGCAACCTTCCGTAAAGAACAAGATAATAATATTTTGCGTTAGTTTGTTCTCTGTGCTATCATGGCGATGGCACTTTTTATTTGAGGAAATTGAATATGAAATATGCCGATTTTGAAAAGAAAATTGCTCATCTTTCTCAAATGGAAATTCTTACTCTTACAATACGCACACTCGGCAGCTTGCTCATTGAAAAGGGTATTATTACTGAAGAAGAGACAGTAAAGAGATTTTTAGCAGATATACCCGCACCAAAAAATAAAAAGCCGCGCAAGAGTAAAAAATAGCAGAGGATTACTTTATGGGATTTGTCGCACTTATGGGAGTATGTTTTCTTGGCATTATGGTACTGTTAATTTTGATGTTTCTTTTAATCGATCCGAGAAAATTATAATCAAATCTGAGAAGGAGTGCCGAATGGACATGATCTTTAAAAAAACAATGGAGCATCTTTCAGTCGAGGAAACCTTGTCTCACATCTTGAGTGCGGTCGTTGCGATACTTATCGAAAAAGGAATTGCGACCGATGAAGAGATAAAAGAAAAAGTTATTGAATTTGCGGATGAAGCTGAAATTTCGAGTAGCCAAATTGCACAAGTGCGGGATCGAAAAAGAAATTGGCAACAATGAGAATAAGAGAATTTGAGAGAAAAATTAAGCATCTTACGCAAATGGAAATTATCAATTGCGCATTGAGCGTGCTGGGACATATGATTATCAAAAAAGGCATAGCAACCGAAGAGGAACTGCAAAACAAATTTCTTGAAGTAATGCCGAAAAAAATAAAGAAAACGCGGAGGATGCGCTAGCATAAATCCAATAACTGATATTTCCAAAGATAATTCTTTTCTTGTTTTGGTAACCCATACTGCATGGAGCAATGAAGTTGCCAAAGAAGCCAAAAGTGAGAATTTTACCGAAAAAATTATTAAGCAATAGGTCTATTGGTTGCATACTTTAGAGAAAAACAAAAATCCGCCCATTAAAGCGGATTTTAAATATGACAAAAGCACCCTACAAACCTAATTTATGCCGCCGCGGCGGCTTCTTTCATTTTCTCTTTTATCTTCTTCATTATCTCGTCGCGCACTTTTGGATTTTCCTTCAAAAATACTTTGGCATTTTCAAAACCCATACCCAACTTAAATGATTCATACGACATGCTTGCACCGGACTTTTTTATGATCCCTAAATTAATGGCGGCATTTATAACCTCCGCTTCATAGGAAATCCCCTCGCCGTAGAAAATATCAAACTCCGCAATGCGAAACGGCGGCGCCACCTTGTTTTTTACGATTTTAACTTTCGTTCTATTACCGATGATTTCATCTCCCTTTTTCAGCTGTGCCGCGCGGCGAATATCGATGCGAACCGAAGAGTAAAACTTCAGCGCTTTCCCACCCGGAGTGGTTTCAGGATTGCCCCACATCATGCCGATCTGCATGCGGATTTGGTTTATGAAAATAATGATAGTTTTCGATTTTGCAACAATGGCGGTGAGTTTCCGCAAAGCATGGGACATAAGCCGTGCTTGAAGCCCGATATGCTGATCCCCCATATCGCCCTCAATTTCCGCTTTCGGCACGAGGGCCGCCACAGAATCCACCACAATCACATCTACCGCGTTGGATCGGACAAGCGACTCCACAATTTCGAGCGCTTGTTCCCCCGTATCCGGCTGGGAAATCAAAAGATCATTTATTTTTACGCCGATTTTTTTGGCATATTCCGGGTCAAGGGCGTGCTCTGCGTCAATAAAAGCCGCCAAGCCGCCTTTTTTCTGCGCCTCGCGGATAACATGGAGTGCCAACGTTGTTTTTCCTGAAGATTCAGGTCCGAATATTTCAATAATCCTGCCGCGCGGCATACCACCCACACCAAGCGCCGAATCGAGAGTAAACGAGCCGGTGGGAATTACATCCACATCCACCCTTCGCGCCTCGCCCAATTTCATAATCGAGCCTTCACCGAATTTTTCTTGAATCTCTTTTACCGCAATATCAAGCATTTTATTTTTGTCCAGTTTTTCGTCTTTCATAATGGCCAGCAACCAGTCACTAGAATAGTTCCTAGTTATTAGTTACTAGGCGGCTCTTCTCCATGGCTCGCTGCAAGAGGCTAATCGCTATTTAAAGTTTACTCCACCAACACATACTTCATAACTCTTGTTAATTTTCCAAACCTATTTTCCAATACAAATTCCAGCGTGTTGAGGCCGGGGAGAAGTTCAATAGTATCCGTAAACTCTCCTGATTCACCCATCCTAAGCTCGCGGCCATTCATTGTCAATCGGCTTTCTTTCTGGCCTTTGCCTGAAACTTTCATCACCGGCTCGCTTTTCCGCACTTCTTCAGCGAACGGTTCGTTAATCACGAGCGCCGGAGCGCGAAGAAAACCAAAAATTCGAATCCCGAGAAACGAGAGAAGTAAAAAAAGGCCGAGAGCGATGGCGCCGAATCGAATGCGCGCCGGGGTAACACGCCATTCCCCGGACATTCCTTGCGGCTGTTTGTACGAAAATGCGGTTGTTTTTCTTTTTATAAATAAATCCCATTCTCTCTCAAAGCAAAAAATAAGTTCCGCCGCATGCTCATCCAAGCCAAGCAATATGATTGCGCGGTCCAAAAAACCTCGCGCATATACTTTGGCGGTTAGTTCTTTATAGTTCCCCGCTTCAAGCGCACAAACGAATTTTTGCGATGTTGCAAGCTCCGCCGCAACATTGCGAATGGAAAGATTCAACTCTTCACGCCGTTCACGCAATCGCTGACCTAATGTTTTTTGGTTCTGATCGGCCATGCATTTAAATTGTCTCTATATCATCCCTTCCGTGCCCGCATCACCACTGCCGCCTTTCATCAAAACTTCGCGGGGTTTTGCGCCTTCGCCCGGACCAATAATGCCCCGCTCCTCGAGCAAGTCCAAGAGCCGCGCGGCGCGGGCATATCCCACCCGCAAACGGCGCTGTAAATAAGAAGCAGAAGCTTTCCCCGCATCCACGACAAGCGCTTTTGCTTCATCATAAAGAGGATCGTTGTCTTCATCCTCAAAATCCGAGCTGGTACCACCGCCAATATTTTCCTCCGCAGGGTTTTGCGCAAACATAGCTTCATTGTAATCCGGCGCTTCGGATTGTTCCCGCAGAAAATCAACCACACGCTTTACTTCCTGCTCGGAAACAAACCCGCCTTGAATGCGGCGCGGCTTCGCGGTATCGCCCGCTAGGAAAAGCATGTCGCCATTTCCCATAAGCTTTTCCGCACCCGCCATGTCGAGAATTGTACGGGAATCTATTTGCGAAGCCACTTGGAAACTGATCCGCGCGGTAATATTGGCTTTGATAAGTCCCGTGATTACTTCCACTGAAGGACGCTGAGTCGCAACGATCAAATGAATCCCCACCGCCCGCGCCATTTGCGCAAGACGAATAATCGAAGCCTCCACTTCTCGGGGGAAAAGCATCATCAGATCCGCAAGCTCGTCAATCATGATTACTATATAAGGAAGTATTTCTTCTTCGCCGGTTTTAGTAACATGCGCATTGAAGCCGGTAATATCGCGCGTGTGATATTGAGATAAAAGCGAATAACGCCGATCCATTTCTTTGGTAGCCCAGCGAAGCGCCTGCACGGTTTTTTTAGGATCGGTAATCACCGGTGTCAGAAGATGCGGAATATCGTTGTAAACCGAAAGTTCGACGCGTTTCGGATCTACCAAAATAAAACGAAGCATTTCCGGCGGATTGCGATAGAGGAGAGAAGTAATAAGCGCATGCGCACACACAGATTTTCCCGAACCAGTGGAGCCGCTTACCAGCAAATGCGGCATTTTTGCAAGATCGGAAAACACCGGCACACCCGAAACATCGCGTCCCAGCGCCAAAAGGAGAGGCTGTGTCTGTCCCTGAAAATTTTGGTGCTCCATGAGCGAGCGCAAACCAACAGTCGCCACCGAACGATTGGGGACTTCAATGCCAACCAGCGACTTACCCGGAATCGGCGCCTCGATACGGATAGGATGCGCCGCAAGCGCCAACGATAAATCATTGTGCAAACCGGTAATTTTGGAAACCTTTACTCCTTCGGCGGGTTTGAGCGTGTATTGAGTAACCGTCGGTCCAATAGAAACAGTATCCATGTCCACCACAATGCCAAAGTTTTCAAGTGTCCGCTTGATAATATTCGCATTGGCGCGAATATCGCCGGAAGACGCCTTACCCCGATCGCCCTGCAAAAGCTCAAACGGCGGCTTTTTATATTCAAACTTTTTTACCACTTTGCGCAGAGCAATTTCCTGTTCTTCTTTAAGAGGGTTTTGTGGCACGTCACCACTCTTTTTTTCTAAAGCGGTTTGAATAGTCGCGTTAATTTGATCCAACATCCCCGTCATACCGGAACTCGCCACCGCCGGCACCGCCTGATTTTGAAGCAAAGTGTTTTCCGCCGCAGTCGCAGGCTCCTCATCCTCGTCTTCATCTTGATCGGTAAATTTCCGCCACAGCGGCAAGTTAAACATCACCAATATAGAAATAGCCAAAAATGAAAGAGCGATAACCATGCTCGCCCAAAAATCAAAAAGCCGCATGAGAAGCGAAGTTCCGAGAATCCGCCCGAGTACCCCGCCGGCGTTATGCCCCGCAACCACATCAAGCAAAGTTAAGCTAGATAGCAAAAAAAGCGTTGCGCCCAAAACGGAACTGCCGACAATTTTAGGGCGTTCAGTGGAAAAAAAAGAAAAGCCTGCAAGCACAAGTGTTAGTGGAGCAAAGAAATAACCACTTCCCAGAAAAAAGGTAAAAATGCGGGAAATCATATTGCCCGCATTACCACCCTTGCCGATAAAACTCAAAACAAGAAGTACTGCGGCGACAAACGCGAGAATCGCAAATACGCTATTTTTGGTTTCCGGATGCAAGTCGGCATGCCACGGATCTTTTTCTATTTCTATTTTTTTTCTTTTTTCCGATTTTTTTCCTTTGGCCTTTTTAGACATTTAAATAAGTTTATATATCTATCATAAACCCGCACATGCAAAAGTCAAAAAAACAAAATTGCCTAAAATATGGCCTTCGCAAGACCATAGATTATTCAAGGATTATTTTTTTAATCGGAGTAAGATCGAGTTCTTTTAGCCATTGCTCTAGGTTTTGACGGTAATCAATTGAATTTCCAAAACATTGGACAAGAAAATCTCTTTGCGTGACCGAAGGAAAGTTTTTTTTACCCGCGTAGTCAAGATGACTGCTCCAGCGATATGAATCTAAAAATTGAATTGCTTCTTGATGATTTTTTAATTTATGATCACGCCATTCGGGAGCCGCTAAATCCAAAGGATTAAGATGAATATAGTACGGAAGATAAATAAAATGCCGTTCGTTTGTTACCAATATTGACTTATATCTTCCCTGAAAAAGCGCCCCGCTACGCACATACTTCTCATTAAAATAGAGAGAATAGCCCATATTAAGTTTTTTCATGAAGCGGACAATACCATCATCAAATCGCGGCCGCAGTAACAAATGATAGTGGTTTGGCATAAGGGAAAAGGCAAGAATTTCTACAAGCAATTCGCGCGATTTTTGTTTCTTAGTAATGACATCTTTCGCAAATACTGGATTTTTCCCGAAAAAATAATTTACATTATCTGCGGGTTCCGTATCATTAAATTCGAAAAGATCATGAATAAAACGTAAATAATCTTTGTCATTGAGAAAAAGTTTTCGCTTATCCACACCTCGGTTTATCACGTGATATATTTCACCTGCAACAAAATTTCGTTTTTGATACACCATGCGCTCATCTTACGGCAACTATATGGTCTTCGCAAGACCATATAGTTATCCACAGGGGTATTGACTATATTTTATGATAGGAGTATCATAAGGGCATAATATAATTACCGCACTAAAAACCTGATAGATACGCTGTTTTAAAATAATTTACTATAATAATACTTTGCGATACTGAATAATTCGCATAAATTTAGAGTGAACCCTATATGTAAGGGAATCTTAGGGTTTATTGTTTTTGTTTATTTTCCATTTTTGACAAACTCAAAGCAGGCACGCTTTTAATTTTTTTCTTTCGCTATTTTTGAGCGAAATCGCTTTCGCCGCGTAGTGTTGTGCAGATTTTTTACTGCAAATTTCTTCATTTTATCTCAATTTCGCATTTTATTTTATTTTTTTTATTACTTAATTAAGTATACCATAAATAACGCGATGGAGAACAAATACTTTTCACTTTATACCCCTCCCCGCATTGAACTTCCCGATCTCGGGGAGATTCAAATAAACTCTTATCGCTGGCTCTTTGAGCAGGGACTGCAGGAACTTTTTGAAGAGGTGTCCCCCATTAAGGATTTCGGGGGCAAAGAACTTTTGCTTGAACTCATCGGATTTACTGTCGATGAACCAAAGTACACGGAAGCAGAAACCAGAGCACGCAATCTTTCCTACGAAGCGGCACTCCGTATTCGATCGAGACTGACTAACAAAAAGACAAACGAAATAAAAGAACAGGAAATTTATTTTGGCGATATTCCTGTCATGACCCCGCGCGGTACTTTTATCGTAAATGGTATT
Organism: Candidatus Sungiibacteriota bacterium; assembly: GCA_016181585.1. Lineage (GTDB taxonomy): Bacteria > Patescibacteriota > Minisyncoccia > Sungbacterales > HO2-52-23 > JACOYX01. The sequence continues at coordinate 22,289 of JACOYX010000001.1, forward strand.
GAACGCGTCGTGGTGTCCCAACTCATCCGCTCATCGGGTGTCTATTTTACAAGCTACATCAGCAGGGGCAAGAAGTATTTCGGCGCCAAAATCATCCCCAATCGCGGCGCATGGCTCGAATTTGAAACGGACGTAGACGGGTCCATAAACGTAAAAATAGATAGGAAAAGAAAAATCCCCGCAACAAGCATTTTGCGTCTTTTTGGTATGTCCGATAACCAGAAAATCCTCACCGTCCTTAAAGACAGTGATACTGGTGAGGTGTCCTTTATGCAAAAAACTATCGAAAAGGACAGCGCAAAAAATGTTAATGATTCCTATATTGAAATCTATAAACGGCTGCGTCCGGGAGATCTTGCGACAGTCGACAATGCACGAACGCTTATCAATGCAATGTTTAGCTCCGATCACTACGATCTTGCCGAAGTTGGACGCTATAAATTCAATCAGCGACTAGGCATTCCGTTGCCGAAAACCGGGAAAAAAGAGCGCAAAAATCCTGAAACCCGTATCCTGTCAGCAGACGATATTTTAATGGTACTTAAAGAAATAATCCGCTTGAACAATGTAGGGGACGCTCCCGCCGATGACATTGATCACTTGGGAAACCGGCGTGTTCGCGGTGTGGGCGAACTTTTGCAAAATAAGCTCCGCATCGGCACCGCCCGCATGGCGCGCATCGCTCGCGACCGCATGTCCACTCTAGATCCTTTTACCATCACTCCGGCGCAACTTTTGAATCCGCGGCCGTTTATGGCAACTCTCAAGGAATTCTTTACCTCTTCCCAACTTTCGCAGTTCATGGATCAGACCAATCCTCTTTCCGAACTTGAGCACAAACGCCGCCTTTCCGCGCTTGGCCCGGGCGGGCTTCAGAGAGAGCGTGCTGGATTTGAAGTACGCGACGTACACCCTTCTCACTATGGAAGAATCTGTCCTATTCAAACACCGGAAGGTCCAAACATCGGGCTTGTGGGACATCTTGCAAGTTACGCCAGACTCAACGATCTCGGTCTAGTTGAAACCCCTTATGTGAGGGTTGATAACGGACATATCAGCGGTGAAATCGAATACCTTGATGCATCGCGCGAACTTACCTACAACATAGCGCATGCAGGAATAACTATTGATGCAGAGGATAATATTACAGAATCACGGGTTGAAGCGCGTATTCACGGAAGCCCTGGCGTCGTTAAGCGCGAAGAAATCGACTATATCGATGTGGCGCCCCAGCAGTCTATTAGTATTGCCACGAGCCTTATCCCATTCCTTGAGCACGACGACGCAAACCGCGCAATGATGGGATCGAACATGCAGCGCCAAGCGGTTCCTTGCGTGCGTCCCCAAGCTCCACTGGTCGGAACCGGTGTTGAGGTGCGCGCCGCGCGTGATTCCGGCCGTGTTATTATTGCCGAAGAAGACGGAATTGTAGAGCGCGCCGATGCGGTGGAAATCACTATCCGCGGCAAGAATGAAATAAAAACTTATCCTCTCGTTTCTTTCCTGCGCACCAATGCGTTTACCGCCATTCGCCAGGGACCTACTGTTACTCCCGGAACCAAAGTAAAAAAAGGGGATCTTATCGCCGATAGTTCTTCGACTGAACGCGGAGCGCTGGCGTTGGGAAAGAATATTCTTGTAGCATTTGTTTCGTGGTCCGGCGCAAACTATGAAGATGCTATTATTATTTCTGAAAAACTGCTTGAAGACGACCGTTACACTTCTATTCATATTGAAGATTATTATGTTGATGTCAGGGATACCAAACTTGGGCCGGAGATCACCACGCCGGATATTCCAAACGTCGGCGAAGAAAAACTGCGCAATCTCGATGAAGACGGTGTCATTCGCATTGGCGCCGAAGTACAATCCGGTGATATTTTAGTCGGGAAAATTTCTCCCAAAGGAGAATCCGACTTAACCCCCGAAGAAAAACTGCTCCGCGCGATTTTTGGTGAAAAGGCTCGCGACGTAAAAGATACTTCTCTCCGGCTTCCTCACGGAAAACACGGCCGCATTGTGGGAATAAAAGTATTTTCACGCGAACGCGGGGACAAACTTGATGCGGGGGTCATAAAACGCATCCAAGTCGATATCGCACAACTGCGTAAAATTTCCGTTGGCGATAAATTGGCGCTTCGTCACGGCAACAAGGGTGTCATTTCAAAAATTCTTCCGCAAGAAGAAATGCCTTATCTCGAAGACGGTACGCCTGTCGAGATGATTTTAAATCCTCTCGGTGTTGCTTCGCGTATGAACTTAGGACAAATACTCGAAACCCATTTGGGCTGGGCCGCAAAGAAATTGAATTATCGCGCTGTCACGCCTTCTCTTTCCGGTGCCAATGAAGAAGAAATCAAAGAAGAACTGGTCAAAGCGAGACTTCCGGCAGACGGCAAAGTATGGCTTTACGACGGACGCACCGGCGAACGATTCAATCAAAAAATAACGGTGGGTTATGGCTATGTAATGAAACTCATTCACTTGGTGGAAGATAAAATCCACATGCGCTCTATCGGGCCCTACTCGCTCATCACTCAACAGCCGCTCGGTGGAAAAGCACAATTCGGAGGACAGCGCTTCGGAGAAATGGAAGTATGGGCGCTTGAGGGCTACGGCGCCGCACACACTCTGCAAGAAATGCTTACCATAAAATCCGACGATGTTTTGGGACGCTCCGCCACATACGAAGCAATCATTAATGGCGAACCAATAAAAAAACCGAATATTCCGGCATCGTTTAACGTACTGGTAAATGAATTAAAAGGACTCGCACTTGATGTTCGCATCAGTTATAAAGATGAGCTGAAACAAGAAGATAAAAAAGTCGTACCAACAATCGCCAAGCCGCGGGAAAAAGTAAGAGCAAAATCATAAGATCTACCGCACAAATATCTTTCGTCACTAATTTGCAGAATTTTGAGCGAAAATTATGAAGAAGGGGAGAGAGTATCACGTATAATAACCCGACAAGCTCTTAAGTTGTCGCCAAAATTATGAAATTGCAGTAGATGTGGTTATTGTGCAGTAGGTCAATAGAACTTTATGGAACACCAACAACCAGCTTCAAATCTCACCGGCTTTAGTTCTATCACGCTTCGGCTCGCCTCCCCTGAAAATATTTTGGGGTGGTCGTTTGGAGAGATTACCAAACCGGAAACGATTAACTACCGCACCGGCAAACCGGAACGTGACGGTCTTTTTGACGAGCGCATTTTCGGTCCGACAAAAGATTGGGAGTGCTACTGCGGAAAATATCGCCGCATTCGCTATAAAGGCATTGTCTGCGACAAATGCGGCGTTGAAGTAACGCGCTCAATAGTCCGGCGCGAGCGCATGGGGCATATTAAGCTTGCCTCCCCTGTTTGCCATATTTGGTTTTTGCGCGGTGTCCCATCAAAAGTTGGGTTTATTCTCGACATCTCCGTGGGCGATCTTGAAAAAGTAATTTATTTTGCGGGATACGTTATCATCCGCATTAATGACGACGCACGCGTACAAGCTCTTGAAGAAATCGATCGTGAATTTAAAACAAAAGCTAAAGTCACTGTCGGCGAGGAGGAAGTCGCAAAACTCCGTGACGCCAAAGAACATGCCAGAGACGAACTTAAAAATCTCAAGTTGCACCAAGTGCTCTCTGAAGTTGAGTATCATCGGCTTTCCCGAAAATTCGGCGAAGTATTTGAAGCGGCTATCGGCGCAGAAGCGATCCGCAATATCCTTGAAAAACTTGATCTGAATGCGCTTCGTGAAAAACTTGAGCATGAACTTCCCGCCCAATCCCCTGTCGCCCAGCGAAAAACTCTGCGCCGTTTACAGATTATAAAAGGTATGGCGTCTGCCAATATCCGCCCCGAATGGATGTTTCTTACTCAAATTCCGGTTATTCCTCCGGATCTTCGGCCAATGGTACAACTCGACGGCGGCCGCTACGCCACTTCGGATTTGAACGATCTCTACCGCCGCGTTATCAATCGAAACAACCGTTTGAAGCGGCTTTTTGAACTGCAAGCGCCGGAAGTTATTACCCGCAACGAAAAGCGCATGCTTCAGGAGGCGGTAGATGCCTTAATCGACAATTCCATTCGCCGCGGCACCGCACCGGTGGCTTCGCAAGTCCAACGCCGTCCGCTTAAATCCCTTGCCGATATTTTGAAAGGAAAACAGGGACGCTTCCGCCAAAACCTTCTTGGAAAACGCGTGGACTACTCCGGACGTTCGGTAATTGTCGTGGGTCCCGATTTGCAGCTCCATCAGTGCGGACTCCCCAAGAAAATGGCGCTTGAACTTTTCAAGCCGTTTGTGATCCGCCGGCTTATAGAACGCGATATCGCGCACAACATCCGCGGAGCGGGAAAACTTATTGAAGATCAAGACCCTGCCGTATGGGCCGCGCTCGAAGAAGTCATTAAAGGCCGCTGTGTGCTTTTAAACCGCGCACCAACCCTTCACCGCCTTGGTATTCAGGCATTCCATCCGGTACTTATAGAAGGAAACGCCATACAAGTGCATCCACTTGTATGTACCGCATTTAACGCGGACTTTGACGGCGACCAAATGGCAGTGCATCTTCCGCTCACAGATGAGGCGCAGCGAGAAGCAAATGAAATTATGCTCTCCGCGCGAAATCTATTGAAGCCGGCCACCGGAGATCCGATCGTGGATCCCACTAAAGACATCGTTCTTGGATGCTATTTTGCCACGACAATTTATGACAATCTAAAAGGACACGGAAAAATATTCTCCTCGCCGGATGACGCACTTTTGGCGCATGATTTCAATGAAGCGGATCTTCGCGCGAAAATAAAAGTGCGTATGCCTTCAACGCGCCTTGAGGAATCAATAAGGAGCGGAAAAGAAACCACCATTATCGAAACTTCGGTCGGAAGAATTCTTTTCAATCAATTGCTTCCGGAAAAATTCAGTTATGTAAATCAGCAGATGCGCAGTAAAGATCTGGCGGAAATTGTAGGGCAAATTATTAAAATATATGGCGTGAACGGCACCCCGCCGCTTCTCGATAAAATTAAAAATTTCGGCTTCAAATATGCAACCATTTCCGGAGTATCGTGGGGCATGGATGACCTTACCATCCCAACGCAGAAACCCGAACTTATACACGCCGCTGAAATTGAGGTGACAAAAATTCTCGACCATTATCAGCGCGGACTTTTGACGGAAAAAGAACGCTACACCCGCATCCTGACCGTTTGGGAAGGCGTGGTGAACGCGATTACCAAACTAGTACCAGCCGCACTCAATCCGCATGGCTCCGTATTCTCAATGGTAGATTCTAAGGCTCGCGGATCGTGGACCCAACTTCGCCAAATGTCCGGCATGAAAGGGCTCGTGGTAAATCCTGCGGGAAAAATTATCGAGCTTCCGGTGCTTTCTTCCTATAAAGAAGGACTCAATGCGCTTGAATATTTTATTTCCACTCACGGCGCGCGAAAAGGAACAGCGGACACCGCGCTTCGTACCGCCGCCGCGGGATACCTTACCCGACGCCTTGTCGACGTATCGCAGGACGTTATTATCGCTTCGGAAGACTGCAAACCGAAAAGCGGTCTCGAGGTAACATGGAAAGATTCGGAAGAAATCAACAAAACCCTCGGACGGCGCGCCTTCGGCCGTATGCTTTTTGATGATGTTCCTGATCCGGAAAATCCTTCAAAAATTTTGATTCCTGCCGGAACTATTATCGAGCGCAATGAAGCGAGTATTTTGAACGATAAAAAAATCGAAAAAATTACTGTACGCTCGCCGATTACCTGCCGCA
>JACOYX010000002.1:0-37912 GCA_016181585.1 Candidatus Sungiibacteriota bacterium
ATACTTTTACATTCACATCCCTGCCAATGATAAGCCAAGAAATTTTGAAGCGATTTTGTCGCGAATTGAAATTGCAGCAGAATTATCTTTAATCAGCGGGTCTACACTGTTTTAGGTTGAAAATTTCCCTTTGAAATACCGCTCCGGTACTGTACTATGAAGTTGCAATTAGCCTGCGGACATTGTTGCGTTTAGAGCGAGAATTCATATACACACATTTGACTTTTCCATTTTATTCAGCTATACTGCGCTTAGCTCTCATACATTGGGCAATTGCGGCGGAAGGATTTTTTCTTTCCGTCGAGGAAAGTCCGAACACCCTGTGATAGAAATATCGCAGAAGCAGATAGCGGCTAACAGCCGCCTACCGTTTGATGTGCGATTCGTTGCGCATCACACGAACGGGACAGTGTCACAGAGACCATACCGCCAATCGTCATCGTAAAAACTTAAACCCCGTTAGAGAATTTATATTGAACACATCGAGATAATCTCTTTAAAGGAGATTTTCTTGTTAACTGCATCATCTTGATTGAGTTCTCTAACGGGGTAAAATGTTTTTGCGGTGGAGGAGGCAAGGGTGAAAAGAGGTGAGGTAAAAGCTCACAGTTCCGCAGAGCAATCTGCGGTAGTGAAAAACTCCTATCTGGTGCAAGGGACCGGAATTGCTGTTGCAATTTACGGATACCGCAAAGAGCCTGCCGGGCAACCGGCGGCCAAGACAGATGATTGCCTTCCCGGTATTCATTAAAACTATTTAGTGAAGACAGGGAAACAGAATTCGGCTTACAGATGCATGGGAGCAATAAAAAAACACGAAGCTAATCTTCGTGTTTTTTTATTTATCGGGTCTGTTGCCGAATAGCCTTTGAAGCTAAGCTGTATAAATTCGGCCAAAGAGGTATTCGGCAACAGTCCCTTATCTGTGGAATCCGAGATCTGCAGGGTTTCGATCTCCAGAAATATGCGCAATATAACCCCCTTGTTCCTCAAAATCCTTCCGCAACGCTCTCACTTTTTTTATGAGATTCTTCGTTTCCTCTTTTAGCGTTTCCTTTTTCATGATTCCTTTTGACCAATACTCGATAACCAGCTTGCTGTCGCCAAATATTTTTTTTCCATTATTCTTCTTTGCTATTTCAAGCGCGAATCTGAGCGCCGTAAGCTCGCCAAAGTTGTTGGTTGCAGAAAAATCCCGAATCACATATGTTCCGAATCGTGTGATTTCCTCTGCGCTAAGAATATACGAAAGCAAACTTTTCCCTTTCTCGTCGGTCACTTTTGCCTCCACAAGCCCCTCTCCCCTGCCGGTGCCGGCATCGAAGTAGATTCCGCGTTCCAATGCCTTGCTTATATACTTCGCTTTTTTTGCATGAGATTCGTATTTTGCACCATCCGCAAGCCAATTCTCCGCATCTTCTTTGCGGGAAAACCCTTTAAACCGCGCGCCTTGTACTCCTGATACTTTTTCTTCGCACTCCTTCCAATTTTCCGCTACCCCGATCTCTCCCGTATCAGGAACGATATATGCATAATATTTTTTTGCCATAATGACTAGACCTGTCCCCTAATAACAATTCTACTGCAATTCCAGAATTTTGGCTGCGACTCGATAAAAGTTTCTCGACATATACGCCGTATATGCCTCAAAACTTTTATCGTCGTCTCGCCTAAAATTCCGAAATTTCGTAACGAAAGTTATTAGGGGACAGGTCTACTGAAACTATACGAGATATCCAATTTTTTTGAGCCAATAATCATTTTCCCACTCCCATAATATTTTGGCCGCCATAAACGCTTTAACGTCTTTATAAATGTAGGGAAATTCGCGAATCGCTACATCACCTTCCATCTCGCCCCATTCATGATTTCCATCGGCGCATAGAGCATCCCTTTTTTTCGAATTCGCCGGCCGTATTTTTTCATGACCTCCTTTGTTGCGAAACGTTGCTTTGCAAAGCTTACAAACCTTACGCTGGTCTATCCGCAAAATCCAGCGCGTTTGAATATCTTTTGGCAAAGCGCAGAGGCGCTTTATTTCAAATTCCTGCAATGCGGAAACATATGCCGCGGTTTGCAGATTGTATTCCGGAAAAAATCCTGTCGAAGTTTTTATGTCGAGAACGCCGAATTTTCCGTCTATTTCGGCAAGCGCATCTACCGTCCCCGCATAGCGGTATCGCGAAGACCATACGCGTCGTTCGATGTGCTCCGGATAAAAAAATATTTTCTTTTCCTCGTTAAAATTCTGGAATTTCTCCACCGCCGGACGTATGGCTTCGGGAATATCTACTTTCTCCCCAACCACAAGGCGCTGGACTGTTTCGTGCACCAATGATCCGTGCAAGGCGGATTTATTTTTTATATCCTCCGCGGAAGCATAATGGCCTACTTCTTTCCAAAATGTTTCAAGTCCCGGCTTTGACTTAATCTCGAGAATTTTCGTAACACGCGGATACCATGCGCCGTTTATTTCATACCCGCTCGCAGTCCTAAACTCCTCCTCGTTTGCGTACCACATAAAAAGTTAAAAATGCGAAAATAAAAATATAAAATTACAGCGTTCTGCTTTCAGCGGAACGAATTTATAGATTTTTAAATTTCTGCACTGTCATTTTACACCTTGTCTATTCCACCTGCCCAAGTATATTTACATTTTTATTTTGTAACGCTTCTATACCGGGAAGTTTTTTGCCAGCTAAAAACTCAAGCATCGCCCCGCCGCCAGTGGAAATGTGCGTAATATTGCCGGTGAGCCCGTACTTATGCAGTGAGGAAACCGTGTGTCCGCCACCCACAACAGTAAACCCTTTTACCTGCTGAATGCTTTTTGCTACTGCAATAGTACCTTCTGCAAACCGCTTGAGCTCCGCTTGACCAAGAGGCCCATTCCAAATCACCATTTTCGATTCAGATATTACCTGTCCAAACTTCGCGGCACTTTCCGGTCCGATATCGAAAATAATTTCATCTTCCGCAATGGCAGAAGCTTTTACGGTACGCTCCTCACTTTCAATATCTCTTGCCACTACCGCATCGTGCGGCAAAATAAGACGAGGATGCGTAAGCACAAATTGATTGGGGTGCCGCAAAAAATCTTGATCTACCGCCGATTTCCCTACCGATACTCCGCGTGCGGCAAGAAGCGTATTCATAAGTTTTCCGCCGACCATAACCACCGCTTCTTTTTTTAGAAAGCTTTCCACTAATGCCAATTTTGTTTCAATTTTTTCTCCGCCTAAAACGGCCGAGAACGGATACTCTGGAGATTCCAGTACGCGCGAGAGCATTGCCACTTCCCGCGTAAAACACAAACCGGCGAATGAGGGTATTAAAATAGGAAGCAAAACAATTGACGCATGTGCGCGATGCGAAACTGCGAAGTCTTCATTAATATATATGTCGCCCCATCCTGCAAGCATTTTCGCAAAACTTTTACTGTTTTCTTCCTCACCCGGCCAAAACCTTATATTTTCAAAAAATAAATGCCGAGGTTCATGCGCCAATTTTCCTTGTATGCCGGCATCCAAAGGATTTTCGATAAATAAAAATTCTTCTCCAAATTCCCGAGCAACAGACGAAACAATGTTTTTCAAAGAAAGCGCGGGAATCATTTTCCCTCCGGGGCGCCCAAGATGCGCAATGATTCGTAAAACACCGCCGCGTTGGGCGATAAACTTTAACGTTTCAACCGTTTGGCGAATGCGGAATCCGTCTTCCACCGCTCCTTCCCGCAGTGTCACGTCGAAATCGGCAAGAACAATGACTCTTGTGCCTTTTTGTATATCTGCATCTTGTATTTTCCGAAGCTCCATGCAGTAGATTATACCCAAAATATATGATAGAATCAATTAAACGTTAAATAAGATCTATCTTGAATTCCATGAACATCTCCGAAAAAAAAAATATCGTGATTGTAGGCGCTGGTTTTGGCGGCGTTACCGCGGCCATAAAACTCGCTTCAGGATGCGCCAGCAAAAAATTTAAGATCATGCTCATCGATAAAAATCCCTACCAATTATATACCCCTGCGCTCTATGAGATAGCGGCGATGCCCCATGAAAACGCCAATGCCGTTGCATTAAGCCACGCTATTACCATAGCACTGGAAGATATTGCGTCGGAAAAACATATAGATTTTATACAAGGAGAACTTGCAAGCCTCAACCGTGAACAAAAGAAAATAACACTCAAAAACGGCGCTTTGGTGGAATACCACTCCCTTATCTTAGCGCTTGGTTCGGAGACCAATTATTTCAATATTCCCGGACTCGCGGAATTTGCACTTCCCCTCAAAAATTTTAACGATGGAGTGATTCTCCGCAACAAAATGGAAAAACTCATCCGTGAAAAAACTGGAGTACTCCATATTGCAGTCGGCGGCGCGGGCGCTACCGGCGTTGAACTTGCCGCAGAATTCATAAGTTTTGTCTGCCGCCTACAAAAAATCTACAACAAAGAACAAGTATGCCGTGTTGAAGTATCGCTGATGGAAGCAACCGGGGAAATTCTTCAGGGTTTTTCTCCGTGGGTGGTAAAAAAAGCGCGTCTGCGCCTCCAACAAATCGGCGTGCACATAAAAACCAACACACGCATTGTTTCTGTGAATGCGGAAGAAATAAAAACAGAGGAGGAATCCATACACTACGATCTCTTAGTATGGGCGGGCGGAATCTCGGGACCGCGCATACTGCAGTCTCTTGGCCTCCCCTTGAATAAAAAAGGGCAAATTGAGGTAAACCAATATCTCGAAGCCGCAGAGGATATTTTTGCGATTGGAGACAATGCTTCTTTTACAGATCAGTCGCAAAAACCGCTTCCCGGCAATATTCCCATTGCTGAAGGGCAAGCAAGAAAAACTGCAAAAAATATTCTGCGTGCCATAAACGGACAAACAAAAAAGCCCTATCGGGCGCGGAATAAATATCCCTATATTCTTGCGGTGGGGAAAAAATATGCAATTGCGGATATTATAGTCATTCGTTTTGCAGGATTTTTTGGCTGGCTTTTAAAACAGCTTATAGAATTGCGTTATTTTTTATTCATACTGCCTCTTAAAAAAGCACTCCCTTTGTGGATTTATACCATCAAAACATATAGCGCCAACGACTAGAGCTCATCTCAAAATTCATTTTCGAAATAAAATACAGCGTTTATGCGCGATCGCGCATAAACGCTGTATTTTATAAGATAGACAATAGACATAAAATAGGCAAATTGGGATTAAATCTTTTACCTTATCGGGCACGGGAAGCAATTTCAATGATGCCGGTAAATTCATCGGCGTCAAGGCCGGCGCCTCCCACCAAAGCGCCCTGCATTTTCCCCTCCGTCAAAAATCCGTAAAGATTGTCTTTTCGCACCGATCCGCCGTAGATTATCCGCAAAAGATCTGCTGTTTTTCTATCATAAAGGCCGGTGATAATTTTACGGATAAAAAGCACGGCGCGAAATGCGCTGTCGGGCGTATCGGGCCGCGCGTTTTTACCGGTGCTGATCGCCCATACCGGCTCATAGCATACGATCAAGTTTTTTAACAATTGCTTTTTAACACCGGCAAGCGCAGAAACGAGTTCCTCGCCCACAATAGCGGGTATTTCTCCGTCTTCCCGCTCGCTCTCGCCAATACAAAGAATTGTGGAAAGACCATGATCCAATGCCGCTCTTACTTTTTTATTTACCATTTCATCCGTTTCTCCCAGATGTATTCTTCGTTCCGAGTGACCCAAAATTACATGAGTGGCTCCAATGTCCCGAAGCTGTGCCGGAGAGACCTCGCCTGTGTAAGCCCCCTTTTCCGCCCAAAATGTATTTTGCGCTCCATATTTTATTTTTTTAACCGCCGTGCTTACCACAGCGATGTATGGAAACGGCGGACAAATTACAACATCGACATTTTTCCCAAATTTCAAGTATCCATCCTCAACACGGCTCGCGAGAACATATGCATCGCTTTGACGCAAGGGATTCATTTTCCAGTTCGCGACAATAAGGTATTTTGACATATAGGCTATAGAATAATATTCCTTAAAAATGCGGCGGCGGCTTCGGGAGTAACCGCGGAAATTTCTATTCCCGTGCCGATTTCAAAACCCGCCCAAATAGAGGTTTTTGGTAAAATTTCAATATGCCAGTGATAATGCCGATACTCTTCAACACCAAACACGGGGGCAGTGTGCAGGAAAAAATTGTAATCGGGATCATCCAACCCTTTATATAATTTACCCAAGGCATTACGCAATGCATCCGCAAGCGCAAACCGATCTTTAAGCACTGTCGTTTCAAAACGCGCGTTATGCTGTTTCGGCAAAATACGCATTTCAAAAGCGCTCTTTGTGGCATATGGGGAAAGCACCACCATCTGCTCGTTTTCATAAATAATGCGTTCTTTGATACTTACTTCATACTCGATCACCGCGCAATGCACGCATGCATTATGCTCTTGAAAATATGTGACCGATCCCCGAAGGCTCCTGCCGATATCCGGCGGCACCACCGGAATAGCGATAATTTGCGCGTGAGGATGAGAAAGAGAAGCACCGGAGGAAGCGCCTTGATTTTGAAAAATTGAAATATATTCTATGCAAGGCTGTGCCTGCAGGGCAAGGTATCGCTCCTGAAATACTCGAATTACCAACTCAATTTCTTCTTCCGTCATAGTGGCAAGAGGCCGGTCATGATCCCGCGTTACCACCACTTCATGAAAACCAACTCCTTCTTTTTTTTTATACGGCCCTTTTTTTTCATAGGTTTCGCACACTCCTTTTCCAAAAGCAGGAAACTTGTTCGGTATTGCCTCCACCCACCAATTCTCACTATCATTTTTCCCATCGTGCGAATAAAAAAGCAGAGGCTCTTTTTCCATGGCTTCAAATGGACACGCTGTTTTGGGTTGATTGAACGGCTTTCGCTTCGATTTCAAAAAATCCTGCGGCCGCTTAGCGCGTCCGGTAGCAATGACTACCCAATCTCCGGAGACAATATCCTGGCGAAGTTCAGAAATAGAATCCATAAAAATTAAAAATGTAAAATGAAGTTTCGAACGTCATCCCCTCCCGATTTCCATCGGGATAAACTTGTGGCCCGGTGAAAACAGGGCTTCAGCCGTGATCCGGTTCATTGGATCACTCATCTGGTGCGGGATAACGCTTTCGTGTCAATTTTAACATTTTACATTTTGATTTTTAAATTTTACATTATATACTCCCGTCATCAAATTCCACCGTATCTTGAATACATCCATAAATACTTTTATATACGCGCCGAGTGTCACCTTGCTATCGGGATCGAATTTCCAGCGGATAGGAATAATGCCGATTGAATACCCAAGCTTTCGCGCCAATGCGAGCATTTCAATATCGAACGAGAATCCGGTCATTTTGGCGCGGGAAAAAATATCTTCCGCCGCTTTTTTGGTACACGCCTTAAATCCATTTTGCGTATCCCATATCCCCCATACGCCAAATATCTGAATTACCATGTTCCCTAAATTCCCCAGGATTTCGCGGTACCACGGTTCCTTTATATCCCGCGTGGCGCCTGCTACATCTTTTGGATTGCGGGAAGATATAACCACGTCGAACCCCTGTTTTAACATCCTTTCCATTGCATCAAAATATTCCGGTGCAGTTGAATTATCGGCATCGGAAAAAATACGATAATCTCCAATGGACTCAAGTAATCCCCTTCGCACTGCCGCACCCTTGCCGGTGCGTGGTAAATTGATCAAGCGTAAATTTGCAATATCTTTTCTCAAACCCAATACGATTTCTTCGGTGCGGTCTTTGGAAGAAGAATCTACAACGATAATTTCATATCCTACCGAAAAATTTTTTGAGCGCAAATATGCATCCACTTCGCGCAGGGTTTTTTCTATCCGGCGTTCTTCATTAAGTGCGGGTATGATCCAGCTTAAATACATAAATTCCAAACTACAAATAACAAATAAATTTCAATAATCAATAATTCAAAACAGATTTTTTGAGTATTGATAGTTGTGATTTATTTGTTATTTCGGTCCATGTATGATTGCAATATAATTGCCGCAGAGGCCGCGTCTTTGCTGGCCCTTTTTACTCCTGCATGCTCTGCCATGCGGCTGGTATACATTTCATTTTCGAACTCTATCGGCAAACCGCTGATGCCGCCAAGCCACGCAGAAAACTCACGCACCATACCGCTTTCTTCAGTTTCTCCGCCGTTGTCTGCAAGCGGCAAACCGATAATTATTTTTTCTATACCCTCATCAGCCAATATCTTCTTAAAATCTCCCTCAAGACGCGGATTTTTTCTCAAATATATCGCATGAGGAAATGCAATGCGCCCTTCCGGATCTGAAATCGCAATCCCGATACGCGTCCGCCCAAAATCAATGCCTAAATATCTCATTATTCTTCAGTTTAACAGCTCCCTTTAAAAAAGAAAAGCGGCCATCTAAGCCGCCCACAGTATAATTTATATTTTCGTTAAAACTTCCGCACCTTCCCTTGTTACCGCCATCGTGTGCTCGAAGTGAGCGCCCAAACTGCCATCCGCCGTTTTAAAAGTCCATTGATCATCGGCAAGTATAACCCGCCAATCGCCGAGTGTCGCCATGGGTTCGATCGCAATCACCATATCTTCTTTAAGTTCAACGCCGCTGTACGGTTTTCCAAAGTTCGGAATCAAGGGATCCTCGTGAAGTTGGTACCCCACGCCATGCCCAGCTAGATCGCGGATAATACCCAGCTTGTCTTTTTTTAACCGCGCTTCAATCGCGGCGCCAATGTCGCCGATGTGCACTCCCGCGCGCACTGCTTGAATACCGATATCAAGCGATTCTTTAGTCGCACGCATCAAACGTTCCGCTTCTTTCGAAATACTTCCCACCCCCACGGTAATTGCCATATCGGTGCACAGTGCGCCGTCCGGCCTTCCGTTTTGTTTTGCTATTCCTTCCCGCACCGGCCACCACATGCCGATGTCCAACCCCACTATATCACCTTCTTTTAAAATAGCATTTTTTCGAGGAATTGCGTGCACGATTTCATCATTTACTGAAATACAAAGGCTTGCCGGATATGGCCGGGAACTTCCCCGCGAAGCGTATCCTTTGAACGAAGGTACTCCGCCGGATTCTTGAATCATCTTTTCGCCCAAAAGATCAAGTTCATAAGTCGAAATACCGGCGGCTACCGCACCGGCAACGCGAGAAAGCACCTCTGCAAGACGTTTGCCGCCTTCCCGCAAAAGATCTATTTCTTGTTTGGTTTTTATGGTGATGGCCATACTTCTTTCAACCTTTCTTTTAAAGCATTACTAAGTCGCGCCCATACTTCGCCCGGCGTGCCATTTCCATTTACATGAATAAGCCGCCCATCTTTTTTATAATAATCTATTATTGGAAAGACATGCTGTTCAAACGATTTCATCCTATTTTTAATTGTTGACTCACTATCATCCGCTCTTCCGCGTAAAAGCAAACGTTTTGTTACCTCCGCTTCGTCTACATCTATGTAAACTCCAATAGGAAGAGGACGTTTATGCGCTTCCATAACATCATCAAATGTTTTTGCTTCCATCAGCATACGCGGAGATCCATCGAGTATTAAATGCCGATTTGCAACTCCCTCTTCCACGAGTTCGCGAGTCCAAAGAAAAACAGTAAGCCAAAAAGGCACAAACTGACCACTTTCAAGAATGTGTTTAATAAAATCTGCTGTGGGATTATTTTTTTGGGCCAGTGTACGCAAAATCTTCCCTGTTTCGATGCGATACGCATCTTTCCCTAAATACTCGACCACGCGCACCACTTGTGTTCCTTTCCCTGAACCGGAACGCCCAAGAAACGTAATCGCTATTTTGTTGCTTAAATCTTCCATTGTTCTTTCATCACCTGTGAAAAAAATATATATGTGCCAACTTGCTTATCAATCACACTCCCTCATATTCCCTCATCACCAGCTGCGCATCAATCTGCTTTACCGTCTCCAACACCACCGACACCACAATCAAAAGCGCCGTCCCTCCCAACGCAAGCGACTGCACGTCGAAAACTGCACGGACAACAAGCGGCAGTACCGCAATAATACCGAGGAAAAGCCCGCCGGCAAGTGTAATGCGATTCAAAATATAATTTAAATATTCCGCCGTCGGGCGTCCGGGACGAATACCGGTAATAAACCCGCCCTGCTTTTGCAAGTTTTCTGAAATGGCATTGGCATCAAAGGTAACTGCGGTATAAAAATAAGTGAACAGAAAAACAAGAAAAAAGTAGACAATGCCGTATATCCATTGATTATTGAAAATCTCTATCAAAAATTTTGCCGCGCTTTGCACATAGGGATTACTTGCACCCGTAAGAAAACTTCCGATAAGTCCCGGAAACAAAATAATGGAAATGGCAAAAATGATCGGAATCACTCCCGCTTGATTAACGCGAAGCGGAAGATGTGTCGAAACACCGCCATACATTTTCATACCGCGAATACGTTTTGCGTAAGAGACCGGAATATTGCGCTGTCCTTCGGACACCATCACCACTCCGGCAATCACCATCAGCCCGACAACGATAAACGCGAGATACGAAGGGATTTTTTCAGGACCGAAGGTAAAAAACTCCTGCTGAATACTGCGCGGAAGCGCGGAAACTATGCCCGCAAAAATAATCAGTGAAATACCATTGCCGATTCCCTTTTCAGAAATCAACTCTCCCAACCACATTAAAAAGAGCGTGCCCGCAGTTGCCACGATCATGTTGGAAGCAAAGCCCCACACACTCAACGGGCCGATAACCTGCTGGCGCATAAGCAAAATCAAAAGGCCATAGGACTGCAAAAGCGCAAGCGGCACCGCAAGCAGGCGTGAATATTGATTAAACCGCGCACGCCCCGCCTCTCCTTCCTCTTGATACATTTCTTTAAAACGAGGAACGATCATCGTCATGAGCTGCATGATGATCGAAGCGGTAATGAAAGGTCCTACGCCAAGCATGACTATCGATAAATTGTCGAGCACGCCGCCGGAAAAGATATTGAGAAGTCCAAAAAACTGATTTCCTCCGATAAACGCTTTAAGCCGCATTGGATCCACTCCCGGCACGGGAATTGCCGCAGTAAGGCGGAACACCACCAAAACGCCAAAAATAAAAATTACCTTCTTGCGGAGGTCTGGTACGGTAAAAAGCAATGAAAGGCGTTTGAACATAAACGTTTATGTCTTAGACCTGCTGCTTAATTATTTTTCTACTGCAATCTTCATATTTTGGCTGTGGCTTTGCAAAAATTTCTCAACATATACCGCTTATATATGCTTCAAAAACGCTTTGGAAAAAGAAACATCTTTAAATATAAATTTCTTTTTCGTGGATGCGCCTCCCCCTAAAATTTTTACTGCGGGGATGCGCCCTTTTACTTTACCAATGAGTCCTTTTTTATACAACACTTCTGGATTTATTGTATCTCCCTCCTGAAACGATTTTTCCACAATACCAAAATTCACCGCCACCGGCTGGTTGCGATATGACTTAAATTTATAACCCCGTAGTTTCGGAATCCGCTTGATAAGCGTACGCTCTTCTGGATGAAACTTGGCACCCGAACGCGCATGCTGACCTTTGGTGCCTCGACCGGAAAACGTACCACGTTTCCCTCCGCGCCCTATGCGAATCTCTTTTTTATTTTTATGGATTCTTTTTATCTGATGAAGCTGCATATTAAATAAATTATGAATCAAGAATTATGAATCATGATAATGATAAATGGGAGCATTCTGAATTTTTACATAATTCATAATTCATGATTCTATTTGAGTTTTCTTAATGCCGTCATCGTCGCCTGCGCATTGTTTAATTTGTTTGGCGTTCGGCCGAGAATTTTTGCGCTAAGATCCTTGATACCGCCCAAATCAGCAATAACACGGATAGGACCGCCCGCCACAAGTCCTCTTCCTTCCCGCACCGGCTTCAAAAGCACCCTTGCGGCGGATACTTTACCTTCCACTGCATAAGGAATTGTTTTCGTTTTTGTCAGTGGTATATAAACTATTTCCTTTTTACCTAGCAAAACAGCCTTTTCAACGGCCGCCGCAACATCCACACCCTTTCCTACACCAAGGCCCACGCGTCCTTTGTGGTCGCCAATCACCACTGTCGCACGAAAACTAAAACGGCGTCCTCCTGCTACCACGCGGGTAGTGCGGCGCACATCGAGCACTTTTTGGTCAAATTCCGGCCGCTCGCGCTCCATTTTTTCTCCTCTTGGTTTTCTTTCTCTTGGTTTCATAAATATAGTATCCAGTCGTTAGCGGCTAAAACTTAAGTTCTCCTTTTCGCGCACCTTCTGCGACCGCTCTTACAATACCGTGATAGTCATACCCGCCCCGGTCAAATACCACCGATGAAATTCCTTGTTCTTTTGCCTTTTTTGCGAGCAATGCCCCCAACGCTTCGCCGCGTTTCATTTTTGAATCTTTCTTTTTTGCGGCGCCAAGCTCCGAATCGCGCATGGCGACAATCGTTTTTCTTGCGGTATCGTCAATAATCTGAAGTTCAATATGCTTATTTGAACGAAATACGGAAAGCCGCGGACGATCTTTGGTGCCGATTATTTTAGCGCGGATTCTTTTATGCCGCCGGATTTTTAATTGTTGTTTTTTGATTTGATTCATATTCGCTTCGCTCAAATGTAAAATGTAAATGCTTGTTCCGTGCTACGATACGGGACCAAAATGGAAAGTGATGCACCGGCGTCATCCCGAGGGCTTGTGCCCGAAGGATCTCCTTGTTATTTCGTGGGATCCTTCAGTCACTTCGTTCCTTCAGGAGCCTTCTTTCCTGCCTTTCGGCGAATCACTTCACCGCGATACCGGATTCCTTTTCCTTTATACGGTTCCGGCGGACGCAATCTCCGCACTTGCGCGGCTGTATCTCCCACAAGCTCTTTATCGATACCGTTCACCGTGATCGAATTTTTTTCAACTAAAAATTTTATTCCTTGGGGAGCCCTAAAGCGCACCGGATGAGAAAAACCAAGCTGTAAGACAAGGGTATCCCCTTCGACATTTGCGCGATACCCCACCCCCTCAAAATCAAGTTTTTTTTCAAAGCCGGAAGTAACTCCGGAAATCATGTTTGCAATAAGCGAGCGGGTAAGCCCCCACAATGCGGATGTTTTTTTGGATTCTTTTCGCGGTATTACCGACAAAAACCCTTCTTCCGATTTAAGACCCATAAAGGGATGAAAGACGCGAGTAAGCTCCCCTTTCGGCCCCTTTACGGAAACTTCAAATTCCGTGAACGTTATGTTCACTCCAGAAGGCACAGCAATTGGTTTTTTTCCAATACGACTCATATTCGCTTCGCTCAAATGTAAAATGTAAATGCTTGTTCCGTGCTACGATACGGGACTAAAATGGAAAGTGATGCACCGGCGTCATCCCGAGGGCTTGTGCCCGAAGGATCTCCTTGTTATTTCGTGGGATCCTTCAGTCACTTCGTTCCTTCAGGACATTTTGACTTTTAAATTTTGAATTTTTATTACCATATCTCCGCGATTAATTCTCCTCCTACTTTTTCTTTCCTTGCTTCATCGCTTGCCAACACACCCTTTGGTGTAGAGACAAACAATACGCCGCCGCGAGGTGAAACCTGCAATTCTTTATACGACATATATAATCGTCGGCTCGGTTTGGAAATCAGCCGTACATCGTGCATGAGAGGATCTCCTTCCCGGTACTGCAAAACCAGCTCAAGTGTTTTCTTTATTCGTTTCCCTTTCCGTTCAACGCCTCCTATATACCCCTTTCGCTCAAGAGCTTTTGCAATTTCGTGCTTATATTTTGAATAAGGAAATTGCACGGTCTCATGGCCGGCGCGTTGCGCGTTTTTTATTCGTATAAACATATCTGAAATTGGATCCATATTCGCTTTGCTCAAATTAAAAATGTAAATGCTTGTCCCGTGCTACGATACGGGATCAAAATGAAAAATTATGGTATTCCGGCAAGCCGGAATGAATTTATATTTTTCATCTTGATTTTTAAACTTTACATTTTACCTCACCAGCTTGATTTTCTTATTCCCGGAATTTCTCCGCGGTTCGCCATTTCCCGAAAACAAATTCTGCACAAATCAAAATCCCGCATATACCCCCGCTTTCTGCCGCAACGCGCGCATCGGCGCACGACACGGGATTTGAATTTAGGTTTTTTTAACGCTCTTGCAATAACGGATTGTTTGGCCATACGAAATTATTTTAGGGGGAACCCGATTAATTTTAGCAATTCCAAACCCTCTTCTTTGGTGCGCGCAGTGGTAACAACAGTAACTTCCAGTCCGAATAAAAAGCGATAATCTTCACCTATCATCTCGGGAAATACTATATTCTCTTTTACGCCTACAGTCAAGTTTCCTTTAGGATCTACGGAACGTATAGAAAGACCCTGAAAATCGCGTACGCGAGGAAGCGTGATCCGAGTAAACCTCGTCAAAAAATCATACATGCGCTTGCCGCGAATCGTTACTTGATAACCGATAACGAGCCCTTTTCGCGTTTTAAAAGAAGCAATGGCTTTTTTGGCGGGACGCGGCGAAGGTTTTTGCCCGGTGATGAGAGTGAGAAATTTCACTACTTCCAGCCGGTCTTTCTCGTCGCGAAATCGTCCCACGCCGCAGTTGACCACCACTTTTTCGACACGCGGAACTTCCATGCTATTTTTGTAGCCGAATTTTTCTCGCATTGCCGGCACTATTTTTTTTGTGTATTGTTCTTGGAGTATCGTCATCGCTTCGCTTAAAATTTAAAATGCAAATATCAAAATTAGGTTTCTTGTCCGCATTTTTTGCACACTCGTATCTTGGCTCCGGAATCGTTAACCCTATACCCTATTCGTGCCGCTTTTCCGCATTTTTTGCAAACAATCATAACGCGCGAGGCAGTAAAAGCCGCTGGCACCAATATAACTTCGCCTTTTTTGCCTTGCTGGCGCGGACGCATATGTTTCTTTTTCAAATTCAGCCCTTCGATCACAATCTTTTCTTCATCACGCAAAATAGACAGGATGGTTCCCTGCTTTCCTTTATCATTGCCGGAAATTATTTTTACTTGATCGCCTTTCTTCAGTTTCATAATAATTATACTACTTCCGATGCCAGCGAAACTATTTTTGTAAATCCGCGCTCACGGAGCTCCCGTGCAACCGGCCCGAATATGCGACCTCCTTTAGGTTCAATACCGTCTAAAATCACTGCCGCGTTGTCATCAAACCGCACATACGAACCGTCTTTTCGGCGAAGCGCGGCGCGAGTTCGCACAATCACCGCTTTTACCACATCTTTCTTTTTTACCGCCTTTCGCGGTTCGGCAATCTTGACGGATGCCACGATCACATCCCCTATGCTGGCATATCTGCGCCGAGTCGCCCCCAAAACCTTAAACACCTGAAGCAATTTCGCTCCGGAGTTATCGGCAACTTTTAACATTGTTCTTGGTTGAATCATGAATAATGAATCAAGAATTATGAAGCAAGAATTATGAAGCATGCGAATTAAAATTTTCCGCATTTCCCATGATTCACGATGCATGCTTCATGATTCTCTCTCAATTTATTTACTTTCCTCAACTTCCGCTTCAGCTACTATAGGTCTTTTCACAAGCCCCGCTACTTTCCACCGTTTCTCCTTAGACATCGGTTTTGTCTCTTCAATAACTACTGTATCACCCGCTTTAAATTCTCCTTTTTCGTCGTGCGCCTTGAATTTTTTTGAAACGCGGTAATATTTCAAGTACTTTGGGTGCTTTCGAAGACGGTCTATTCGTACCACTACCGTTTTTTGCATTTTATCCGATACGATTGTTCCTTTGAGTTTTCTCATAAGTATAGTGCCCAGCCATTAGCGGCTAGCCATAAAAACAGTTCTCCTTAACTATCCTTGTGGCTAGCTACTAGTCGTTCTTAAGCAAAGTCATTATTCTTGCGATATCTTTTTTGATGCCGGCAATTTCTTTTACGTTTTTCTGCTTCCCTTGACTCAATGCGAATCGCAAATCATCAATGCGCGTGCGATCCTCCGCAAGCGTTGCATTGAGTTCATCTTTCGATTTTTGTTTTAATTCCGCAAATTTCATAAATAATCTCTGTCTTATTTTTTAACAAATTTAGTTTTTATCGGAAGCTTATGCGCCGCAAGCCGCATCGCCTCATGGGCGATTTCCTCCGTCACTCCATCCATTTCAAAAAGTATCCGCCCCGGGCGCACCACCGCGACATAGTGATCCACAGCCCCTTTGCCTCCTCCAAGCGTTACTTCCGGCGGTTTTCTGGTAATCGGTTTGTCGGGAAAAATACGAATCCAAATTTTACCTCCCCGCGCGATATAGCGCGTCATCGCACGGCGTGATGCCTCGATTTGGCGTGCAGTAATCCAGCAAGGCTCCATAGCCTTTAGTCCGTATGATCCCATGGCGACAGTCGTTCCACGCGTATCAACACTGCGCGGCGCGGCTTTTTGCCATTTTCGATGTTTTACTTTTGCCGGTTGTAACATGTTCGCTTTTATTTTTCTTCAAACACTTCTCCTTTATAAATCCAGACTTTAATACCTACCGTCCCATAAGTGGTGTACGCTGTTTTTTCCGCATAGTCAATATCCGCACGGAGCGTCTGCAGGGGAATCCTGCCGCGCTTCATCCATTCCACGCGTGCTATGTCGTTGCCGTCGAGACGCCCTTTTATCAAAATTTTAACCCCCTTCACTTCTCGCATCCCTGCGGTTTTTTCGATGGACTGCTTCAGCACACGGCGATATGGCATTCTTTTTTCTATTGAATCGGCTATCATCTGTCCTACAATAGCCGCATGTGTTTCCGGCGAGCGGACTTCTTCAATCGTCAGCTTGAGTTCTCGCTTCTCCGGAACCCGTCCTACGCGCTTCCAGATTTTGATAATCATTTTCTCGATTTCTTTTTTTAAATTTTCCGCCCCCTCTCCCCCGCGCCCGATCAAAAGCCCGGGGCGCGCTGTTTTTATAATAATATGCAGTATGTTTGGCGAACGCTCGATTTCTATCACCTCGATATGCATCTGGCGCAGTTTTTTGTCGAGCCATTCACGCAGAATCATATCCTCGCGCAAATACTCCCTGAATTTCTTCAGATTAAACCAGCGTGATTTCCACGTTTTTGTCTGTCCTATGCGAAATATGTATGGGTGAACTCGATGGGTCATAAAAAATTTAAACTGTAAAAATCAAAATGTAAAATTACGGTATTCCGGCTTGCCGGAATGAATTTATATGATTTTGCATTTTACATTGTCATTTTTCATTTTGATTTTTAAACTTTACATTTCCTGCAGCCTTGTTTTCGGCAAGCACTATTGAAATATGGCTCATTCGCTTGCGAATCATAGCCGCACGTCCGAACGCTCTTGCACGCGTGCGCTTGAGCACCGGCCCCGCACCCACTGCAATATCCTGAATATATAATCCCTGCTCTTCAATCGAAAAATTATGCTTCGCATTGGCAATCGCCGAGTGCAAAAGCTTTGCGATCGGCAAAGAAGCGTGCTTCGGATGATGAGCAAGTTCAGTTTCCGCGTGCGCCACTTCCATTCCTTTAATCAAATTTGCAACCAATCTGACTTTTCGCGGGGAAATATGAATATATTTTGATTTTGCAATAATTTCCATAATAGTATATCAACTAGCAACTATTTTTTTACTTCTTTTGCCGGCTCCTTAGGACCTTCTGCCGCCTTCAATTCCAATTCGCGTTGCATACGGCCTCCGTGGCGGATGAATTTCCGCGTAGGAGAAAACTCTCCCAGCCGATGTCCTACCATATCTTCCATAATGCGTACATCAATAAAGGCTTTTCCGTTATGTACGGCAAAGAGATAACCGATCATTTCCGGAGTGATCGTGGAATTGCGAGCCCATGTTTTAATAGCCGTCTTGCTACCGGGCGAAACTCTCTGCATATGCTTTGTAATTGCAGGGTGTATAAACGGACCTTTTTTTAAACTTCGTGACATATCAATTCAATTAATTATGAATCAAGAATTATGAATTATGGAAATTAATTTTTTGCATTTCCCGTGATTCGTAATTCATGCTTCATGATGCTATTTCCTCCTTTCCACAATAAATTTATCCGACCTATTTTTCCGCTTGCGTGTCTTAACGCCTCGCGCAAGTTTTCCCCACGGCGTTGCCGGGCCTCGCCGTCGTCCGATGAGCGCTCTTCCTTCACCGCCTCCATGCGGATGATCAACAGGATTCATAGCAGACCCGCGCACCGACGGACGGATTCCCATACGCCGCGCCCGTCCTGCAAAGCCGATAGTCATAAAGCTATTTTCAGGATTTGAAAGCGCGCCGATTGAAGCCCAGTTTTCGGAACGGATCAAACGCACCTCTTTCGAAGGAAGCTCAATGTGTGCATACTCCCCCTCTTGCGCCAGAATAACCGCACTCGATCCTGCAGAACGCACCAACTGCGCGCCTTTTCCTTTTGTCAATTCGATATTATAAATAAACGTCCCCACGGGAATTTTTGAAATCGGCATACGATTCCCTGCCTCAAGCGGAGCCAGCTCCGAAAATAGCAGTTTGCCCCCCACGGAAACTCCTTGCGGCAAAAGCGTATAGCGTTTTGTCCCGTCACGATAGACAAGAAGCGCTACAAAACTGGTTCGATTCGGATCATATTCGACAGTGGTAATGGTAGCAGGAATATCTTTTTTGTCATACAAAAAATCAATTTCGCGCCAAAGCCGCTTCACGCCGCCTCCCTTGTGGCGCGTGGTAATACGGCCAGCCGAGTTGCGCCCGACATGCCGTTTGCGGCCGAAAGTCAAGCTCTTTTCAGGCTCTTTTCTGGTTACAATCGACCTCCAATCGATATATTCAGCTTGCCGCCGTGACGGCGATGTAGGTGAAAAACGCTTCATAAGTTTAAGACTTCTTTATTAGACCTACTGTATTTCTATTTTTTGCCCTTCTTTAACGGTTACGATCGCCTTTTTAAGACCGGGCTTGTGCCCCACGATCACTCCGCGGCGGCGCTCCTTACCTTCGGAATTAAGCGTTCTTACTGCCACCACCGAAACCCCGTATCTTCCTTCAACAGCTCGCTTGATTTCAATCTTGTTTGCTGATTTGCTTACCGCAAATGCATATGTATTGTTCTTTACGCCCTGTGCTGTTTTTTCGGTAAGATGCGCGCGCAAAAGTATTCCCGCAAATTCTTTTTTTCCGGTACTTGCTTTATCGGCCGCCGCTTTCGTTTTTTTTGCACGCAGAACAACGCCCTTATTTGCTGGTTTTTTCTCTTCCTCCGGCTTATTTTTAAATCGGTCAAGTAAGGCCATTATTTTTTAAAAACTTCTATTACTTCCCTCGGCATTACAATATATCTAAATTTGAGTACTTCCGCGGCGTAGAGATTTCGCGCTTCATCGGTCTCGGCATAGGGTAAATTGCGAAACGCCCGCTTTATTCCTTTCGCTGAAGCGGAAAGAGCCAAGAGCATTCCCTTGCCCTTCACTATTTTCTGAAACGCATCCTGTGTCGCAAAACTTTTTACAAACGATGCCGCGTGTTTTGTCTTTTCCTCCGGAAAATGTATCGCATCCACCACAACCAGCTCATTGTCCCGCGCTTTTGCGGACAATACCGTAAAGAGCGCTTTTTTTGCCATTTTTTTATTGATCTTCTTGGTATAATTTTTATCGCTTCGCGGGCCGTGCGCCACACCGCCGCCAATCCAAATCGGCGAGCGAATTGATCCGTGGCGCGCCCTGCCCGTACCTTTCTGCCGCCATGGCTTCTTGCCGCCGCCGCGCACCTCGCCGCGCGTTTTTGCATGCGCCGTTCCCGCTCTCCGATTAGCAAGCTGTCCCATCACCACCTGATGCACCAAGTCGCCATTCCACTTCAAGCCGAAAACCGCGTCTGGAAGCTCCATCGTCCCTGTTTCCTTGCCCTCTTGATTGTAGGTCTTGAGTTTCATAACTTGAATCACGAATCAAGAATTATGAATTATGCGAATTTAATTTTCTGCATTTTCCATGATTCATAATACATGCTTCATGATTCTTATTCATCCTCTAATCTCCAACAGAACCCCTCTTCTCCCCGGCACCGCGCCAAGCACCGCGATTACATTATTTTCCGCATCCACTTTCACAATCTTTAAATTGCTTACGGTATTGCGATTTCCGCCCATGCGTCCCGCCATGCGCATCCCTTTTACCACGCGTCCACCCGCACGTCCGCCGGCGCCTCCAATGGCGCCCGGCTCGCGATGTGCATGCTTTGTGCCGTGCGTTGCCGGCGCTCCGCGAAATCCATGCCGCTTTACCACGCCTTGGAATCCTTTTGATTTTGAGATACCGCTCACTTTTACCGTATCTCCCTCTGCGAATACCGATGCATCAATTTTATCGCCGCGGTTTAGCGCCCCCGCTTCCGCAAGACGAAACTCTCGAAGGTGTTGGAAATTCCCCAACTCCTTCATATGCCCGATTTGCGGCTTTCTGATATTTTTCGATTTTCTCTCGCCGAATCCCACCTGCACCGAAACATACCCGTCTTTTTCTTGGGTTTTTACTTGCGTTACGACATTCGGTGTTACGCGCACCAGCGTTACCGGCACCGCATTTCCCTGTTTGTCGAACAGCTGGGACATATCGATTTTTTCTCCGAGAATAAATTTCATGTGATTTATGAACAAGGTGAGTAAATCACTTCAGAATAGAAACCGTAGGGTGCTAATAATGTATCCGGTTTCTGTTCTGAAGAACCTTAAATTTCAATGAAGTGCGCAGGCAAAATAAAAACCGGTTCCCCGGTTTTGCAGGAGGACACAAAATTGTGCGATGAAATTAGGTGTGAAATTTCATCATATTCGGGTCCCTCGACAACAGAGGGAAAGACAACTGAAAAAGTTTACAGCCGCCCAGTCTTCTTCACAGAAAGTCTATGAAGAATCACTCGAAGGCCGAAATAGGCATTTCTATTTTTTTGCCTCTACTTTTTTCAGGCGAGCATCGTGGTCAAGCAGTGTATCGGAAATTCGTCCATGGAGAGCGGTATGCGCCGCTTCTTCCTTCTCTTTCGCATCAAAGCTGGTAGCAAGTTTATCAAAAGCCTGAAGTATTGTTATTGTTTCATTTTTCATCTTCTCCGTAATTTTGATTTCGAAGTCTTCAAAGTTTATGGCCATTTCTTTCCGAACTGCCCTAAACCCCGTATCCATTTCTTCGCGCACCGCAGCAAACCCCGTATCCATTTCTTTCCGAACTGCCCTAAACCCCGTATCCATTTCTTCGCGCACCGCAGCAAACCCCGTATCCATTTCTTTCCGAACTGCGGTAAGACCTGAATCCATCTCGCTCCGAACTGCGTTAAATTCCTGCTGTGTTACCAAGGCAAGCTTATCAATAGTCATTTTTGTATGTTTCCTACTTTTTCTCATAATAAACATACATTACATCATCTTCACCTCGATATCAACTCCCGCCGGTAAATTCAAATTTGTCAGCGCGTTAATCGTTTTCGGCGTGGGGCTTACAATATCAATAAGACGCTTGTGCACGCGCATTTCGTATTGCTCTCGGGCATTTTTATGGACAAAACTCGATCGATTCACCGTGTATTTATGGATTTCAGTAGGAAGCGGCACAGGACCTACTACTGTCGCACCGTTGCGTATTGCCGTATCGACAATCTGCTTTACTGAATTATCAATAATTTTCGAGTCGTAAGCTCGAACTTTGATGCGAAGTCTTGTAGCTATTTCTTCTTGTTGCTTTTTTGCTGCCAAAGAGCGTAGGCGAATCGTATCAGCACGCATAAGGAAGTGTTCGTTCCTTATGCATGCCGAACGTCACTGATCACTTAAGTATTTTGGTTACCACCCCCGCGCCGACTGTTTTCCCTCCTTCTCGAATCGCAAAACGCTGTTTCTCTTCAAGCGCTACCGGCATGATAAGTTTTACCGTAAATTTAATGGTGTCCCCCGGCATAACCATTTCAGTTCCTTCCGGAAGGGTTACTTCCCCCGTCACATCGGTTGTTCGAAGATAAAATTGCGGCTTGTACCCTGCAAAAAACGGAGTATGACGGCCGCCTTCTTCCTTGGTCAAAATATATACTTCAGATTCAAATTCAGTATGAGGAGTTATGGTTCCCGGTTTTGCCAGTACCTGCCCGCGCTCGACATCTTCTTTTTTCAAACCGCGCAAAAGAAGCCCTGCATTGTCTCCCGCCATCCCTTCGTCAAGCGATTTATTGAACATTTCAATTCCTGTAACCGTGGTTTTTTGCGTGTCGCGAAGCCCGACAATTTCTATTTCGTCGTTCAGTTTCAGCTTTCCGCGTTCAATACGGCCAGTCACTACCGTACCGCGGCCTTCAATAGAAAAGACATCTTCCACCGGCATAAGAAACGGACGATCCACGTCGCGCACCGGATCGGGGATATAGGTATCAAGCGCATTGGCGAGTTCGTGGATTTTCTTTACCCATTGGTCGTCCACAGAGGTCGCTTCAAGCGCTTTGAGCGCAGAGCCGCGAATAACCGGCGTCTCGTCTCCGGGAAATTCATATTTTTTTAAAAGCTCACGCACTTCCGCTTCCACCAAATCGATCAATTCCGGATCATCCACCATGTCGCATTTGTTCAAAAACACCACAATCGCCGGAACACCTACTTGGCGCGCCAAAAGAATGTGCTCGCGAGTCTGCGGCATGGGACCATCGGTAGCGGAAACTACCAATATAGCGCCATCCATCTGTGCGGCGCCCGTAATCATGTTTTTGATATAATCAGCGTGTCCCGGAGCATCGATATGCGCATAATGACGCTTCTCGGTTTCATATTCCGAGTGGTGAAGGGCAATTGTAATCCCGCGCGCCCGTTCTTCAGGGGCATTGTCAATCTGGTCAACTGATTCCACGCGCGAAGGGAGACCCTTCAAGCTTAGCCCTTTGGTAATTGCCGCTGTCAGCGTCGTCTTGCCGTGATCAACGTGGCCGATAGTGCCGACATTGACGTGAGGCTTATTTCGTTCGAATTTTTTTGCTTCCGCCATTATTGAAACCGCAGATAATTTCGGTTCACAAATTTTTTAATAAAATTCGTGCCTTTAGCTACGGGTAAATAGTATTAAATTATATAAAATAATAGTAACCGATGGTAAAAGAATAGTCAACAGTCTCACTTTATGCTTATCTTTATTGGTAGCGAAAACATGGGGAAAGGTCAAGAGATATGAATCATGAAGCATGAAGCATGAATAATGGGAATGCCTAAATTAATTAGCATGACTCTTGATTCTTGATTTATAGCTAAAGCGGCAAATCCTCCAACCGTATATCTTCAAGCCGCACCGGCATAGCACCGGAGGATCGTCCCATAACCCTTGCCCGCGCCGCAATTTGCGGCGGCAAAAATTCCGTCTCCTCCAAAACCGGCTCACTCCTTACTTCCGGTTTTTCTTCGAACTGCGCACGTGGCTGTTTCACTTCGCCCATACGTCCGGCCGCGCCTTGAAGCAAGCGATCATATTCCTGAAAAGACAGCATTACCACGTCCGGCTCCCCCGTTTGATCGAGCATGATAAATTTATCCCCGTTTTGCTTGACAAATTGTTTTATTTTTGATATGTCCATATTGAGCGGCTTCTGCCGCTTTTTCTATTGAAGTATTGAAGTCTCACTTCAATAGGCAGTTCATTTTTTGCCCTCAATAATCTGTTGCGCCACATTGGACGGAACTTCATCGTAGTGGTCGAATTCCATCGTTGAAGAAGCACGTCCTTGCGTTAAGGAACGCAATGTGGTCGTGTATCCAAACATCTCTGACAATGGCACTTTTGCAGAAATTACTTTAATGCCAAACCCGCGATCACTCATCTCCTCAATCCGCGCACGTTTGGAATTCAAATCTCCCGTCACTTCACCCAAGAAATTTTCGGGAGTAACCACTTCAATTTTCATAATCGGCTCAAGAAGCACAATACCTCCTCTGCGCGCCGCTTCCTGAAGACCCATGGAACCCGCGATCTTAAATGCGGCTTCCGACGAATCCACCTCGTGATACGAACCGTCGTAGAGAGTTACCTGCACATCTACCATCGGGTATCCCGCAAGCACACCTTTTTCGAGAGCTTCCTTTACTCCTTTTTCAACCGGAATAATAAATTCCTGCGGCACAACACCGCCCTTAATTTCATTCAAAAATTCAAAACCCTTTCCGCGTTCCAAAGGCTCCACACGAAGCCAAACATGTCCGTATTGTCCGCGTCCTCCGGATTGCTTGATATACTTCCCTTCCGCTTCTGCCTGCTTTTTGATTGTTTCTTTATACGCCACCTGCGGCCGTCCGACATTGGCTTCCACGCTGAATTCGCGCTTCATGCGATCCACAAGAATTTCCAAATGCAATTCTCCCATGCCGGATATAATAGTTTCTCCGGTATCAACATCGCCGCGGATGCGAAATGTCGGATCTTCTTCGGAAAGCTTGCGGAGCGCGATGCCCATTTTTTCCTGATCAGCTTTGGTTTTTGGCTCGATCTTGAGCGATACCACAGGCTCCGGAAAGACGATTTTTTCAAGCACGATCGGGTGCTCCGGATCGCATAGCGTATCTCCCGTATGCGTATTTTTAAGACCTACGAGCGCGCCGATATTCCCCGCGCTTATTTCTTTCAATTCTTCGCGGGTGTTTGCATGCATTCGCAAAATGCGACCCACACGCTCCTGATCCCATTTGGTGGAATTTAAAACATACGATCCCGCTTTGAGCGTTCCGGAATACACACGGAAAAAGGTGAGCTGACCTACATAGGGATCGGTCTGCAATTTAAATGCGAGCGCGGAAAACGCGGCATCATCTTTTACTTCGCGGACTTCCTCCTCTCCCTTTTCGTTGATTCCCTTTAGCGCAGGCACATCCATCGGAGACGGTAAATAATCCACCACCCCGTCAAGCACAAGCTGGACTCCTTTGTTTTTCAATGCCGATCCGGCAAACACCGGCACCAGCCGATAACCAATAGTAGCTTGGCGCAAAACACGTTTAAGCTCTTCAATAGTAAATTCTTTTCCTTCAAGATATTTTTCCGTAAGCGTATCATCAACCTCCGCGATTTTTTCTATCATTTTGTGGCGCCACTCTTCAGCATAGGATTTCAAGTTTTCCGGAATATCAATTAGTTCGATCTCTTCGCCGTGCCCGCCGCGAAAATATACAGATTTCATCCGCATCAAATCAATCACTCCTTCGTGCTCCTGTTCATGCCCAATCGGGATTGTAATAGGAACGGCATTCGGGGTAAGACGCTCATAGACCGAATTGAGCGAGCGCTCGAAAGAAGCGCCTGTGCGGTCAAGCTTGTTGATAAAACATATGCGTGGAACGCCGTATTTATCCGCTTGGCGCCATACGGTTTCAGACTGCGGCTCCACGCCCGCAACGCCGTCAAAAACCACCACCGCCCCGTCGAGAACGCGCAAAGAACGCTGAACCTCAACAGTGAAATCGATATGCCCCGGCGTATCGATAATATTAAAACGATATTCGTTTTCTTTTTTATTGCGTTCGGCTTCCGACAAATAGCTCGGCTTCCAAAAGGCTGTGGTAGCCGCCGCGGTAATCGTAATACCGCGCTCGCGCTCCTGCTCCATCCAGTCCATAACTGTCGTCCCTTCATGCACTTCGCCGATTTTATGCGCAACACCCGTATAAAAAAGCACACGCTCCGTTGTCGTGGTTTTTCCGGCATCAATGTGCGCAATAATGCCGATATTTCTTGTTTTTTCTAAAGAATATTCGCGAGCCATAAAAACAAATATGTATCACTGATTTAAATCATCTATAAAAAACAGGGACTAAACATAAAGAGACGCCCTATAATGCCCGCAAAGACTCCTGCAAGCGCTATTACGGTGATAACAATAATCGGTATTTTACACAAGTTTTCCGCGTTCAATTACTGCTTTACCCTCTTCCCTGAAAAAATATCGACATCTTGTGAACTTATTAGCCACAAATACGACAAGAATCGAAAAAACATTTCTAAAATCTTCCATAAAGCAAACCCTATCAAAGCTATTCCTCCCGCTAAAATAGGGGCAAGTATAATTCCACCAGCAATTGTAAACATTAGCTTGCCCATATTCTTCTTAAAATGTAGAAATGTTATCTATAAATATCGTGCGTACCAGTGTTCACATACATCACAGTACTATCGTCCATAAAATAAAAATGTACTCGATACTGTTCGTTAACCGAGTACGCCTAAGTATCTTAGACCTACTGCGCAAAGATACTTCTACTGCAATTTCTTAATTTAGGCCAAAATCGTTGAATAAATTTCTTGGCTTATCTAAGCCGATAGGCCTCGAAATTTATTCAACGATTTTGTCTCTAAATTAAGAAGTTTCGTTACGAAAATCTTTACGCAGTAGGTCTCTTTTAATTCACCACCTAGTTTGTGCGTTTTCAACGATGGATGAAATGCATCCTGACGAAACATCTTATCTTTTTTCTTCGCAAGTTTTTGAATGCGTCCATGCAACCGATTGAGCTCTCGCCCAAATCGCGGAGAAAGAAAGATGCGATCAATCGGACGAATCATGATTTTATAACTTCTCCGAGATCAGATATGAACCGCGCTTTGCCTTGTTTCCATGCCTTACGCGCCTCCCGTATGGCATCTTTTGCATCTTTAATCTCCCATTTTTGGCGCAGTTTTTTTTCAAATTCTTTCGGGTCCACTGCAATAAGCCGACGAACTCTGCTACGGCCTGACAGTATTTTCTTTGGAATCGTAATGGTGATAATTTCCATAGTACAACCGATTATATCATGAATTCTCTTACCACGCAAAATGCGCAAATGCCTTGTTCGCTTCCGCCATTCGATGAGTATCAAGTTTTTTCTTAATCGCCGTTCCTTCGTTTTTCGCCGCAAGCAAAAGCTCATCCGCCAATTTTTCATGCATCGGTTTTCCTTTTTTTGAGCGCGCCGCGTCCAAAATCCAGCGTGATGCAAGCGCAAAACGGCGTTCACCGCGCACTTCGCGCGGCACTTGATAAGTGGCGCCTCCGATACGGCGCGCTTTGATTTCAAGCGTAGGTCCGGCGTTTTTTAGCGCCGTGTCAAACACGTTCAAAGGGTCTTGCTGATGTTTCTTTTCGATCACGGCAAATGTGCTGTATACCACTTTTTCCGCGGTAGCCTTTTTTCCTTTTTTCATCGTGTAGTTGATAAATTTCGCAACCTTTACGCTGCTAAATTTATTGTCCGGCAATATTTCTCTTGTGATATTTCGTTTCCTTCTCATAGCAATGAATAATAAATCAAGAATTATGAATTATGCGAATTAATTTTTCCGCATTTTTCATGATTCGTAATTCATGCTTCATGATTCCGATTTACTTTTTTTCTTTAGGTCTTTTCGCTCCGTATTTACTGCGCTGTTGTTTTCTTCCTTCCACTCCGGCGGTATCCAAAACGCCGCGCACGATGTGATATTGCACTCCCGGCAAATCTTTCACGCGCCCTCCGCGCACTACCACAACCGAGTGCTCCTGCAAGTTATGCCCTTCTCCGGGAATATATGCCGTTACTTCCATGCCGTTGGTCAAGCGAACGCGGGCAACTTTACGCAAAGCGGAGTTTGGCTTCTTTGGCGTCATGGTAGTTACCTTGATGCATACTCCGCGTTTAAACGGAGCAGGATAAAAAATCGGGCGGTTTTTCCGCACATTAAACCCGCGCTCGAGTGCCGGTGCGCCTGATTTATATTCTGTCTTTTTCCTCCCTCGCTTCACGAGTTGGGTAATGGTAGGCATATTAGTATTTAGAGAGTGTAACAAAAAGTATTCGAGCCGTCAACTGCGCGGAAATCCGTCTCAATGAAAACCACCAATGCTGAAACGCATCGGTGGAGATACTCTACTGCCGTGCACCACTTGCACGCAACACGCCTTCTATATATAAGTATGCGCTATCCGCCAAGTCATAAGCCGCGCGCTCGACATCTTTTTCGATTTCCTCGTGGCTTCTCTTTTTTCGCATATCCAGAAGTGCTTCAAACCGCATTCTCTTATCCGCACGGTGAACACCGTTATCCAAATCTTCCAACATTTTTTTATGCTTACTGCCGTCTCCGTTCCAGACAAGCGCAAAAACGTCTACCGTAATTCGCAGTGTCCCAAAACCATTGTCGGTATATTTATCGAAAATGGAAAACGCATGCCTTAAAAATTTCCCATCGACAGCACCTTTTCTGGTTAGAGCGACAAGCCGCGGTTCAAGCAGTGCATCGAATCGATCAATAAATCGTTTTACTTCAGGCGTATCTTTTTGAAACCCCCAGAAAAACTGGATAAATCGCAAAGGAAACTGCATGGCCGCCGCGGCCTCCGTACTCGCGAAAAAATCTTTCGGATAGGGAAAGGGGCACGAGAGAGTCAATATCGGCTCAAACGCACGCGCCGCAAGCACCGCCTTGCTTTCCGCCGTCAGAAAACCCAAGGGCGGCATACCCGAAGAAGGATCAAACCCTATTAAATAGGCATCGGGCAGAGAACGCGCATAAATTTCAACTTTTGGCGGAGTAATATCAGCAATCTGTACGCGATACTCCGCGGGCTCGAAATTTTCTTTCAGCGGATCAAGATGTTTGCGCAAAAATGCTTCAAGATCACCTTTGCAAGACAACACGTCGTCCATCGCTCGGTCGTAGGAAAATACTTCCGAATACATTCTGAAGAACAACATAAACACTAACGCAAGCGAAACACCTACCGAGCGCATAAAAAGCTCCTTGCTTTCGTAAAGTTTGATATAAAGAGCACAAAACCTACCTTCATGAAAGCAAAACGGAGCCGATTTGGCAAATGGTATGCTTCGCTATCACCCGCCGACGATAAGCCGGAATAAATAAAATACCGGCCAAACAAGAATATTCGCAAAAAAGAAAATAAATATAAGAAGCAGAATAATCCCGTATTGCTCCAAAAAAACTTGTATCCCGCGATACTGATACGGAAGAACCGAAAAAAGCACTTTTGATCCGTCAAGCGGAGGGATAGGCACAAGGTTGAATATCGCAAGCATCAGATTGAGCACTACGATGGTTTGCGCAATACCCGCAAAATTAAATACGAAGGTCCCTTCAGCAGATGCCAACGGCAGATAACGCACTACCAAACCGAATACAACGGCAAGTAAAATATTGGCCGCGGGCCCCGCCACGCCGACAATCGCCGGCCCCCATTTTTGATCGCGAAGATTATAAGGATTATAAGGCACCGGACGCGCCCAGCCGATCAGCGGAAGATTTGCAAAAGCAAGCATAAGCGGAAGAAGCACGGAGCCGAAAGGATCCAAATGCTTCACGGGATTGAGCGTTAGACGTCCCTCGTATTCAGCAGTGTGATCCCCAAGCCAAAGCGCGGCAAAACCGTGCGATACTTCGTGGAGCACCACAGAAAAAATGACTATCGCGATATGAACAATAATTTGTATTGCATTTTCCATAGAAATATGATAGACTGGCTATCAGCTTGTAGCTTGGTTAGCTTCGTTAGGGAATTCAGAATTCCCCTAGCAAGCAAATCAAGCTATAACCTATAAGCTATTCATGAAATCCTGCACTATTTGCAAAAAAGAATCTGTGAAGGGCGGCCGGCGGTCGTTTCTTCGCAGTCATTATAACCCAACCGCCACCGTAAGAAAATATCCCAATTTGCAATGGGGCCGCCTTGCCGACGGCATGCGTGTAAAAATGTGCGTGCGGTGCTTGAAGACGTTACATAAAAAAGTTTAAATTTAAAAATATAAATTCATTCCGGCTTGTCGGGATACCTAAATTTTTTATTTTTGAATTTTGCATTATTTATCGATGAATATCAACACTGCTTACTACAAATCTATTGCTAAAGCCGGCAATCTCTTCCTCCCCGTCTTCACCTCTACCCCTCTCGAGAAAGAGGATTTTTTTTCATATCTGCCGGATACGGCAAAAGACACATTAGTACGGTTTGCAAAAGAATGCAAACGCGGCGAAGGAGAAGTAAAAACACTCCGCCTTTTTGAGGACGGCATAAAAAGCATTGTCCTTTTCGGCATGGGGGCAAAAGAAAAATGGAATGCGCGAAAACATGTTTTTATCGCGCGGCGCATGGTGCAGTACGCGAAAGGCGAGTCCATCAAAGAATTTTCAGTGCCGATACCGCTCATCCGATTCGAAAAAAAATCTTTATCAGAGACCGCAAAAGTTTTTGCGGAAAATGCAATCCTGGGCAATTTTGCGTTTACGAAATATAAAGAAATGCCGAAAGAGGGGTGGCCTGAAGTGCATGCGGTCAACCTTCTTGTTGAAGGTGGCAAAACCGCGGAAGTTTTGCTTGGCATTCGCGAAGGAGCAATCATTGGCGAAGAAACCAATGAATGCCGAGCGCTTGCCAATACGCCGGGCGGCGACATGACGCCCGTTCTTCTTGCCGAAGCGGCACGGCGCAGTGTGGCAAAACTTGACGTGCGCGTCAATGTTTTCGATGAAAAGAAAATGGCGAGCCTTGGCATGGGCGCGATTCTAGGCGTAGCAAAAGGTTCCGTGGAAAAACCGCGGTTTATCATACTCGAATACTTGAATGGCCCGAAAAATCAAAAGCCTCTTG
The DNA here is from genome assembly GCA_016181585.1 of Candidatus Sungiibacteriota bacterium. GTDB lineage: Bacteria > Patescibacteriota > Minisyncoccia > Sungbacterales > HO2-52-23 > JACOYX01. The sequence goes on from JACOYX010000002.1 coordinate 30,680, forward strand.
TCCTTGCAGGAAAGGGAGTAACTTTCGACACCGGCGGACTCAATTTGAAACCTTCAAACTATATTTACGAAATGCACATGGATATGTCCGGCGGCGCCGCGGTGATTCACGGTATTGCGGCAATCGCGCGCCTCAAGCTTCCTCTCAACGCCATTGGTCTTATCCCTGCCGCGGAAAACATGCCTTCGGGATCGAGCTATCACCCTGGAGATCTTTTGAAATCGCTCTCCGGAAAAACAATCGAAGTGCTGGACACCGATGCGGAAGGCAGAGTTTTGCTTTCCGACGCCCTTACGTACGGGCTCCGTTACAAACCGGGACTTTTGATAGATTTCGCAACACTCACCGGCGCGGCGCATGTGGCGCTCGGATCACACATGTCCGCTGTTTTTACCCGAGAACATGATCAAAAACTGCAGGACACATTGATAGAAGTCGGACTTCAATCTGGCGATTATGTTTGGCCGCTTCCTCTGTGGGATGAATATTTAACCGAAATTAAAGGAACATTCGGCGATCTTGCCAATGTAGGCTCCCGCGACCGCTATGGCGGCGCGATCCATGGCGCAAAATTTTTGGAGCAATTCGCCGGCGATGCGCGGTTTGCGCATATAGACATTGCGCCGCGCATGACTACAATCGAGGGAGAATATCTTGCCAAAGGCGCATCCGGAGTAGGAGTGAGATTTATTGTGGAGCTTGCAAAAAGTTACAGCAGAATCATGAGCCATGAATCATGAATCACGCAAAATAAAATCATTCACTGATTTAAATGCATGGAAAAATGCTCACTTGCTTGTTTTAGAAATTTATAAGCTTACAAAAAACTTACCCAAAGAAGAAATGTTTGGACTTACTAATCAGATAAGACGCGCCGATGTCTCCATTAGTTCTAACATTGCTGAGGGTTTTAGCAGAAATTCATACAAAGAAAAAATTCAATTTTATTATATTGCATTAGGTTCCACAACAGAAGTCCAAAATCAGCTCTTGATTGCCAGAGACTTGGATTATGTTTCTGGAGAAATATTTTCTGATATCGCAGAGAAAACCATTGTAGTTAATAAATTAATCAACGGTTTAATCAAAGCATCCAAATCCATAATTCATGATTCTTGATTCATGATTCAATGCTTTCTTGCCAAAATCAAAACCCTCGACCACATTGTTCTTGAAGGAATAGCCGTACTGCCAAAACAAAAATCCGACACAGCCCTCTTTTGGATTCACGGGCTTTCGTCGCGCTTTTCTTCGGGACAAACACTCATCCAAGAACTTTCAGATGCATGCAGAAAAAATGGCATTGGCTATTTTAAGTTCAATACGCGGGGACACGATATCGCATCCGGCGGAGGAGAAAACATTATCGGCGCCGGTTTCGAAACATTTGAAGATTGCATTGTGGATATCCGCGCGATGATCCGATTTGCAAAGTCGCTCGGATATAAAAAAATAATTTTAGCGGGGCATTCCACCGGAGCGAACAAGGCGCTGTATTATTGCCATAAGACCCGCGACCGCGCGGTAAAGAAACTGATTCTTTTGGGTCCCATCAGCGATATTGCGGGAGAAATAAAAATGCGCGGCACGGGAGGACTCAAAAAAGCTTTAAAAATCGCAGAAAAACTCGCGAAGAAAAATCCGCAGGCACTCATGCCGCCGGAATACGGCATTATCAACACCGCACGGTACTTGAGTCTATACCGCCCCGGCTCCGCCGAAGATGTTTTTCCCTATCATTCTTATGAGGCAACGCCTCGTAAGAATTGGAAAGAACTTAAAAGCATTCGCATACCGCTTGCTGTAGTCATCGGCGCACGCGACGAGTATCTTGATCGTCCAGCCAAAAAATTGATAGAAATTTTTAAAAGCCAAGCATCCTCGACATCGGCATTTCATGGGATTATTATACAAGGAGCAAATCATGGGTTTAAGAAAAAAGAGCAAGAGCTTGCAAGAGAGATGGTTGGGTTAATAACTGAATTATGAATTCTGTATATTGTTTTTTGAATTTCCATAATTCATGATTCATAATTCAGACTGCAAACGGGCCATAGTATAGTGGCAATACGTACCCTTGGGGTGGGTATGTCGGCGGTTCGATCCCGCCTGGCCCGAATAAAAATATTGATTTACAAAAATATCCCGCCAATCGGCTGGATATTTTTATTGCATCCCTTTCATTTTGTTTACCAGCGATTCCTTTATTTTCGCACTCGCGCTCTCAAATGCCTCTTTCTCTGCGCGAGCGGTTTTTGCCTTGTCGTAGAGATGATTGTCCGCAAAAGAAACTTCAAGCACTTCAAAACTGCCGTTCAAGGCAACACTCACTGTGGCGTCGCGCGATGATCCGGTTTGCCGCTCGCCCGAGAGCATCACCTGCACCTCGCGCGCTTGTTTTTGCAGATTGTATAAATTTTTTAGTCCATCTAGCATAAAATTAACTATCGTCATGAGCTTGCCCTAACTATTCGTCTCTTAAAAAATGCAACAGCTTCTGAAGACTATTCAAAATGTTCGGCAGCGCCGCATATACTTCCTCTGCAAGATCCTCGTCATATGTGTGTACCGTTTTGTTGCGAGTTTCGACAAGTTCTTTGATCCACGCATCATCGTATTCCACCAAACCCTGACGATACGCTTCCTTAAAACAAGAAACGGGAGAAGTGCATGATAACCCCTTATCTTCCAAAAACGCTTTTATTGTTTTCCATGCCAAATCAAAAGCAAGTTCAAAACGTTTTATTGCGGAGTCGCGCATAAATTCGTCTTTCGGTTTTTTCAGAACCTCTTCAAGCCCAATTACTGCTTCCTGATATTCATTTCGTATGGCTTCATATTTTGACTGGAGCATTTTTGTTTTTGAGTTCCTCCGTGTTTTGAGACGCAATGTCTCTAAACCGTGGAGAAACACGATTAAAATCTACAATCTCTACTTTATAAAGCGTAGGAAAGTTCTCAAATTCTTCTTGTATATCAAACCATATATGAGGAGGAATAGGCGGCCCTTCAATGCCAACGTCGATATCCGAACGATCAGTGCCTTTGCCTGTAACGCGAGAACCGAAAAAAAATACTCTATATGCTGTTACATCAAGATGTTTGGCGAGAGCATTAAGAATTTCTTTTTTTAGTTTATCTACGGGATAATGTTCTAAACGCATACCTTTAATTATTATATCACGCATCACCCCTTATTCAAAGCGCACGCACTTGATAAGAAAAAAGTTCCAAAAAAAACTTGCGGTCTTCAGGAATACGAAGCCGCGGCAGATATTTTTTAAGCAGTTCCGGATCAAGTTTCTTTTTGCCTAGCCCATAAAGAATCAGCCGCTCCATGCTCCACAGCGGATCGGCTTTTTCCTGACGCTCATATTCTTCTTTTGTGTAATCCCATGTCATGGTCTTATTATACTATAAAACACAATGAATACGCAATTACCATGCGCTTTCAGCATGGGGATCCAGGGAAACTGTATCTCCACTTGGATGCTTAGCCTCCGAAGCGAGATCACTCTCCGCGCTGATTATCATCAAGCCGCCGGTATTTCTGCCACGAGCGCAGAAGTCGGAGCATTTTCCCCCTCACATTTATATATCGGAGCGACAAATCCTGAATCAGCTTTCCGTCCAGTTTCTCGCCATATAGGCCGAGGGATTCTTCCATATATACGATCATTTTATTGCATCCCGCCATTGCTTTCTCAAGGGTTGCCATCGCCGCCGTAAAATCCGAAAAGCGCAGAGAGTGCGCCTCCGCGATATATAAAGGAATTGAGAGCGAACAATTGGTCATCCCTTCGGCGAAAGGAAATTTTAATTTCGCAAGCGCGGGCATAACATTTTTCCCAATAAGCACCGAACATTCAAGCGTCTTCTGATACACTTCCAGGTCGCGGAATGAACGAACTGCTTTTTTGGGGGTAAACGTCCCGCTGCCGACGTTGCCCGCTCTTCTGAGAGCATATCCCCTTTTGCCGACATTGTCTCGGGAAGAAAAACTGCTTCCATAAGGTCGCGCAACTTCGGCAGCGGCGCCGACCTGCTTCCATTTATTCATACGATAGATAATTTATTTTCTTTTGAAATCTCTGCTATAGAGCCATCCTTATAGCGCACTTTTCGTTTCCGCTCGCGCGATAGTTTCTTTACTACATGCAAAGGGTAAAATTCAAAATAATCTTTCTCATCAAATGATAGTACGCGAAGTAAACGTGCGGCCGCAATCTTGATTGCGGCAAAGATACAATTGCACCTGCTGATGCTTGTTTTCGCGCACGCCGCGCTTGACGAAATTGTCGCTTTTGCAGTAGGGACAAGATTCTGCCGCGCGTTCAAGAATTTGTTCTTGTATCATGACTGTATTGAATGTGAGATGGATAAATTTTCAATTATCAATTTTGCAATTTTCAATCAATGTTCAAATTATTTAATTTTCAAAACCCCACTTTCTCGCGATGATCTGTTTATCTTTGAAAAAATAAGCAAAAGCTCATGTGCTTCTTTCCAAAATTTTCGTATCTCTTCGGCGTGTTCTGAATTCGCCCGCGCAAGCAAACGCAGCCAATGCATGGTTTCTTTTACCTCTTTCTTCACAATGCCAATTTTATGCACAAAATCTTTTTTACTTTCTGCTTCAACCGCTTCGCAATAATTGGCTCCGGTTGATCCTGCCGAGCCAACAATCTGGTCGATAATTCTCCGATTAACCACATCTTGCTTAATGGTTCGTACAAAATCAATAATGACCTCCGCGAATTTAGCAGTTCGTTCCTCTAGATCGTATTTGTTATTACTTGATAATTGATTCATTGGAAATTGATTGAAAATTGATCATTGAAAATTGGAAATTATTTCCTTGCACTATCATTTTACATCCCGTATCGCAGTATACGACGGGTATCACGGGTTTTAAGGGGTGGGGTATCACGGGTTTTACGGATTTGAAGAAGTACTCGTGCTATTCGTGCTATCATTTGAGGCACTCATTTGCTCTGTTTCCTCGGAAGAATTTTCTTCCGGCGCTGCCGAAGCTGCCTGCTCTTTTGAGAGCATGTCCCCCTTTGCCGAATCTTCGGACACAACAGGCGTGGACGATGCGGTATCAACAGCAGTAGCAGTAAGTACTGGTGCTGGCGTGGAATCTAGTTCATAGGATGTGCTGCCGGAAGGAAGAACAATTTCGGCAGAAGGGGATATGCTCCCAAAGGGCACGGCAACATCGGCAGCGGGGCTGACAATATCGACAGCACTTACCTGATTTTTCTCCAAAAGTTTTTTTAGCTGATCCTCATTCACACAGGTCTCGCCCACACAAAGCTCTTTGGTGCGCACACGATCCGCGATGAATTCCTTGGCGCGCACAATACCCTCTTCTACATATACCCCGATTTGCTTCAAAAAATCAAGTAAATAAGCCGTATAGTTATTCCCTGAGCTCCCCTCTTTGTCATTCTGAGCGGAGCGAAGAATCTCGGTGCTAGATGCAATCTGCTCAACCTTAAAATTTAATTCCTGTATCGCTTTTGCCATGAGCGCGGTCATCTGCGAGTAGCGCACCCCTTCCAGCATTCCTTGGTCTGTCCAGCGGGCAAGGAGAGGGCTCGTGCTAGCCACTTCTTCGGCGATAAAGCCAAGGTCGCGGCGATACAAAGGAGAAGAGGATGAAGCGCTTTTCCAGTCAAAGGATACGGGGCGAAGGGCAAGGACCGTATCAAGACCAAGACTCAAATCTTCAATATGTTCTTTCCATTGCAGAAGCGACGTACAGCCTGCCAAGTCGCCCGAAGAATTGCGGCACTGGGTAGTATTGTTGTCTGCGGTAGCGGCAACGTAGCGGATTTGACCGTTTACCTCTAATTCTTGGCCGGGCCCCGTCGTCCCTATGCCGACGTTGCCGCTTTTATCTATTCTCAATTTTTCTGTCGCCTCTGCCACACTACCTGTGCCGAAAGTGAGGTCAAATGAGCGGCCTGTGCCGGAGTCGTTTTCGACCGGGGTGATAAAGGCGCGCACACCAGTCGCGGCTGCGCTTGCATCAAAGTTATAAAATTCTATAGAGCCGAGTTTTTCTCCGGCGCTCTGGGTAGCCCCTTGATTAGTAATCCGCAGGACACCGCCGCCTGCCGCCGAGCTTGAGACTTCTAACAGAGTCGCGGGACTCGTCGTCCCGATGCCGACGTTGCCGTCGTTTGTTATTCTAACTCTCTCACTACCACCAGTCGTAAATGTCATTGGTTGGGATGCCAACGCTGTAAGCGAAAATGCGGATAAGCTGGACAAAATTAGCCCGGTGTCTGCCGTTACAGAACCAGCTGTTCCGTAGGAAAACATCAGACGAGACTGAGAACTTCCTCCTCCACCGACAATTGTTATCGCACTTGTATTGGCTGTGGGGTTGAACACATGAAGAGGAGATACGGGTCCCGTCGTCCCGATGCCGACGTTGCCTGATGTTGATACATAGAGACTTGATCCTGTGGTACCGCCTACATAGAGAGTACTGGTGGCGATGAGGCTTCCCGATGTCGTGGTGCCTGATATGAGTGAGTTGCCGTGCACGGACAAGAGGCTTCCGGGGGACGTGGTGCCGATGCCGACGTTGCCACTTCCTCTTACTACCAAAAGTGAGTTACCCAAATAATCCTCAATAGAGAGAGGGTAGTTGGAGCTATGATCTATAAGGCGCAGAAGCGCGAGGGAAGTGGAAGGGCTGGAATTGTTGTTGGATCGGCGTAGCGTAGCCACCGCCGCGCTAGGAGTCCCGTCCCGATCGTCAATGTACAGGCTACGCGTATCGTTAGCTGGATTTATGGCAAGAGTAGCACTTGGACTCGTCGTCCCGATGCCGACGTTGCCGCCGCTTGTGATTCTGACCCGTTCCGATGGCGCGGTATCCGTAGACGCAGCGCGAGTTGCAAAAACAAGATCGTCGATGTCAAAGGAGGTTGTATCCGTAACGATAGAGTAGATCGCCGTGGGAGAATACGTTGCGGTACTCACTGAACGACCTAAACCAATTTGAAATATATTTCCAACGCCAGAAGAGTCAGTCCCTATGCCGATACCGCTTGAAGATAATAATCCAACTGTTGATTGCCCCGATGAGAGAACCTCAAATTTTGACAACGGCCCTGTCGTCCCGATGCCGACGTTGCCGGCAGATGTTAAATGTAAAAATCCTGCTCCAGCATTTGTTGTTAGTCGCAGGCTGTTATCAGTATGGTTGTACCG
>JACOYX010000002.1:37947-38424 GCA_016181585.1 Candidatus Sungiibacteriota bacterium
TCATCGCCATTTACACTCGCCGTGACAGTTCCTGCTGTAGCGCTGTGAATGTGCAGTTTTCCGTCTGGCCCCGTCGTCCCGATGCCGACGTTGCCGGAATTTAATACTACGAGACTTGATCCGGTGGTGCCTCCCACAAAAAGAGTGGAGGTGGCGATTAAACTTCCTGCGGTGGTGGTGCCGGAGATTAAGGCATTGCCTTGCACGCTCAAGAGTTGAGCCGGTGTAGTCGTCCCGATGCCGACGTTGCCGGAGGCATCAATCACAAACGGGCTTGTGTCATTGGCAGAATCTTCCGCCCAAAAGGTGTAACCGGTTCCCAAATTACTCAAAAGCATTGCGGTATTCACTCCCGCAGTTGACGTCGCCACGGCAAACGCCGCGCCCGGAGTTGTAGTACCCACACCAATGCCGAAACCTCCGGAGATAGTCGATGTTGCCGTGCCGGTGCCAAGATTTATGTCGTTGCCGTTTATG
>JACOYX010000013.1 GCA_016181585.1 Candidatus Sungiibacteriota bacterium
TGATGAATTTCTAGACAAAATTGCTGAACAAACTTTGAGGCCTATCTGGAAGATATGCCAAAAAGTTTTGAAGCTATTTTGGCAGAAATTCATCATTTGCAGGAGAAGTGGTATTTGGCGACAGACCCATATTAACAATACTTGCATATTCTTGGAATATATGCTATTATTAGCATAACGTCTATCTCTCTTAATTTAATCATTCGACCTATTTTCATACCACTTTAAATTTGCTACGTTTTTTGATTTGCTTGGGATGCGGGGATGGCGAAACGGCAGACGCACTAGCTTCAGGAGCTAGCGGGAGCGATCCCATGGGAGTTCAAATCTCCCTCCCCGCATATATAAAAGAACTCTTTGTTCTCTTTTATAGTTATTATTCATTAATGGCTTTTAAAAAAGCCTTTGATCTAAAAACTTTTAGATCTCAACTTAAAATACATTCGTGGGGCATATTGATTTCAATCTGACCCATAAGTTTTGAATTTTTAGTTTTTATCATTTTATTATGAGACAGCAAACAACACACCCGCGCCAGGCAGGGCGTCACTCGCGCCCGGCGCGCGGTCGCATGCGCCAGAATACACGCGAAAATACGCCAAGCCGCGTGCCTCTACAGCCCGCACCGATTACCCGAGGGATACTTAAATTTGTACCGCTCGGCGGATGCGGAGAGGTTACCCGCAGTATGTATATCTACGAATACGAAGATGATATTGTAATCGTAGACATGGGACTGCAATTTCCGGAAGAAGATATGCCTGGAATTGATTATCTGATCCCCAACATTGAATACCTGAAAAATAGAAAAGACCGCATCCGCGGAATTATAATCACCCACGGACACTACGACCACATCGGAGCAATTCCGCATCTTTTGGATCCTCTGGGAAATCCTCCTATCTACGCCACCGCCCTTACGCGCGGCATCATTCTAAAACGGCAGGATGATTTCAAACAGTATGTAACGCCAAACATTGAAATAGTCACCCCCGAATCAAAACTCAAACTTGGTTCGTTTGATATTGAATTCTTCCATGTAAACCACAATATTCCTGATTCAATCGGCGTGGTTTTAAAAACTCCGATCGGAACCGTGATTCACACCGGAGATTTTAAATTTGATCATACCCCGGTAAATGAGCGCCCCGCGGATATACCTCGCCTCACCCAGCTTGGCGGCGACAATGTTTTGCTTTTGGTTTCCGAGAGCACCGACGCATGGGTTCCCGGACATCAAATCTCCGAAGCAGATGTACAAAAATCGCTTGAAGAAATTTTTAAAGCCGCACCCGGTAGAATTATTGCGGCGACATTTTCTTCGCTTTTGACCCGCATACAACAACTTATCTGGCTTTCGGAAGAGCACGGCCGCAAGCTGGTAATTGAAGGTTACAGTATGAAACAAAACGTCGCAGTGGCGCAGGAACTCGGCTATATTAAAGTAAAAAAAGATACTATTATCGATAGCAAAGAATTGCACAAGTATCCTGATGAAAAAATCACCATTGCATGTACCGGTGCCCAAGGCGAAGACCATGCGGTTCTTATGCGGATTGCCAACAATGAGCACAAACTTATCTCAATTCATCCTGACGATTCGATTATCTTCTCCTCTTCGGTTATTCCGGGAAACGAAAATTCCGTTCAACGTCTGAAAGACGTTCTCTATAAGCGCGCAAAAAAGGTGTACCACTACGCGACCATGGATATTCATGCGGGAGGACATGCAAAAATGGACGAGCTGAAGGAAATGATACAAATGATCAAACCGAAATATCTGATTCCGATTCACGGCAATTATTTCATGCTGAAACACCATGTTGAGCTTGCGTGGGAAAGCGGTGTGGAACCAAAGCACACCATGATCGCGGAAGACGGCGATATTGTGGAAATAACTCCGCAAGCAATGTATAAAACACAGGAAAAAGCGCCGACAGATCTGGTAATGGTAGACGGACTTGGCGTGGGAGACGTAAAAGAAGTTGTGTTGCGTGATCGCCAGCACTTATCAGAAGACGGTATTTTTGTTATCATTACCATCGTGGATTCAAATACCGGCAAGGTGCGCACCAGCCCCGATATTATTTCCCGCGGATTTATTTATCTCAAAGAATCTCAAGAACTTTTGAAAGAAGTGCGCCAAAAAACACGAAAAATCGTGGAAGAAGTGACCGTCGGCGGCGCGCGGCCGATAAACTGGACGCACGCCAAAGATAATTTGCGCGAAAAAGTAGGACAGTTCCTATTTACCAGAACACAGCGGCGGCCGATGGTACTGCCGGTAATCATAGAAGTTTAGCCGCTCTGTTTATGTTCTTTTCGCCCACGGTTTCGCCTTGGACAAATTCTCCTCGCTCGTCGGCGGGTTCCCGCTCTCCTCGCTTCGGGAATTTGTAACCAAGACTACATAAGTGGGCACAAAGAACACAAACTTCGCTATTCGCATGGCAAATCAAAGACTAAACCAGCAATCAACAATTCTTAGCGGTATCCAGCCGTCCGGCAATCTCCATATCGGAAATTACTTGGGGGCTGTTAAACAATGGGTCGATCTGCAGGCATACTATCATGTGTTTATCATGATCGCGGATCTGCATGCGATCACCGTTCCGCAAGAACCGAAGGAATTGCGCGTGCGAACGCTTGCTTTGGCAAATCTTCTGCTTGCTTGCGGTATCGATCCCGAGCATTCGACGCTTTTTTTACAGTCTCATGTGCCCGCGCATGCGGAACTTGGTTGGATTTTTAATACCATGACACCATTAGGCGAACTTGAGCGCATGACACAGTTTAAAGAGAAAAGCGACGCCAAGGGTGCCTATGCAGGCCTTTTGAACTATCCCACTCTGCAGGCCGCAGATATATTGCTCTATCAGCCAAATGCGGTACCAGTCGGCGACGATCAGCTTCAACACCTTGAGCTCACCCGTGAACTTGCGCGGCGATTCAACAATCGCTTTGGAGAAACGTTTGTTGTCCCCAAGCCTCTCATCATGCAATCGGCAGGGCGTATAATGGGGCTCGACGATCCGACTAAAAAGATGTCAAAATCCGCCGAAAGCCAGTCAAGCTATATCGCAATTCTTGATACTCCGGACGAAATCCGCAAAAAAATAAAAAATGCGGTTACCGATTCAGGCAAAGAAATAGAATATAATCCGTCAGCTAAACCGGCTATTGCCAATTTAATTGCCATCATGAGTGCGTTTTCCGGATCGTCAGAACAAGAAGTTGCGGAAAAGCATAACGGCAAAGGCTATGCGGAATTTAAATCCGACCTCGCAGAATTGATTGTAAAGAAACTTGCACCGATACAAGAGACATATCGCAAGCTTGCGGAAAACCCTGATGCAACACTTAAAATACTAAAACAAGGAGCAAAAAATGCGCGTGAGACAGCCAACGAAACCCTTAACAGCGCCAAAGAAAAAATGGGGTTTGTGCTTTAACGCTACTCTTGCAAAATAATTATGTTTGTGTTAAAAAGAAAGAACTATGGTTCTTTCTTTTTAGTTTCATAAGGAGGTATTCATGCATCGTTTAAAGATTCTTCTGGTGCGGCATGGATTGTCAGCGTGGAATGAGGAACAACGGCACCAAGGACATTGCTGGCACGAGCCGGGTCTTTCCGAACAAGGCCGTAAACAAGCCGATCGGCTTGGCGTTTATCTTAAGGATGAGCCTATTATCGCCATCTGGACTTCTCCCCTGCCTCGCACGCGACAAACTTCGGCGATCATTCACCAGTATCAATTACGCGCAAAAACAATTCCGCTTTTGCTTGATTCCGGACTCATGGAAATTAGCCACGGGATTGCAGACGGAATGTTATTTACTGAAATAAAGGAACAGCTCGCGGAAGGCTGGGAAAAAATGCGAAATAGAGTATGGCATGAGCCGCTATTCCCCGGAGGAGAATCTCCTGCCGCCGCATCAAAGCGCATGCTCCAAACAAAATTTGCCATAGCACGCATTGCCTCGGTTTTTAAAAAAAATTCTAGGATTCAAGATGGAATAATAGTTGTCGTCGCGCACGGCGCGGTAAACAATTTTTTCCTATGTGAAATTACAGATACTCCGCTAGATCAAGGTTGGGAAAAATTTCCTCAAGATAATTGTTGTATAAACACGGTTATCTGGGATGACCGCGAAGGAAAATTTGAAATCGAGTCGGTAAATAAGACTGACCATCTCGGGGATTTAAAATACACCCCGATTATTGAAGCATGATAGCAGATACAGAAAACCGCCGCCTCGTTTTTTCGAGAGCGGTTTTAAATTTTCCTAATATATGGTTTTTCATTTTTATGTGACTGTTGCCGAATAACCTACGTCGCGAAGCTGCAGAAATTCGGAGACGGGGCGATTTCGCTGCTACGAAATAAACCTCGCATCTGGCAGGCAAATACTCACACAAATTTTGCGGCCTATCTAGATAGATACTTCGTATAACCGGTTCACTCGGTGAATGTAAAAGTATGCTTTTACATTCATCTCCCTGCCAATGATAAGCCAAGAAATTT
>JACOYX010000003.1 GCA_016181585.1 Candidatus Sungiibacteriota bacterium
CATAAACGGCAACGACATAAATCTTGGCACCGGCACGGCAACATCGACTATCTCCGGAGGTTTCGGCATTGGTGTGGGTACTACAACTCCGGGCGCGGCATTTGCCGTGGCGACATCAACTGCCGGAGTGAATACCGCAATGCTTTTAAGTAATTTGGGAACCGGTTACACCTTCTGGGCGGAAGACAGCGCGAATGACACGACTCCGTTTGTGATTGATGCGAGCGGAAATGTGGGGATTGGGACGAGTAGTCCAAGTTATCCTTTCTCCTTTCAATCATCAAATTCAGGAACTATCGGTAGCGTAGTTGGTACCAACAGTGGAGGTGCTCATACGGATTTTCGCATTGAGAACAATGCAGGTAACAATGCCGCTTTATCCATCCGAACAAGCACGCAAGGATATACCATGCGTACACTAGCAGGAGGCAATCTTCATTTTGAGGATATTACCGCGGGAAATCTTGTGAGAATGGTTATAAACAACGCCGGCAACCTCGGCATCGGCACCACAACTCCCGCTCAACTTCTCTCGGTGCAAGGCAACGCTTTGATTTCGGGAACTTCAACCGTAGGAAGTCTCATTGCAACAAGTACGTTGTATGTGGGGAGTACTACGGGGTCAAGTTTTTATGTTGCAGAGAGCGGCAATGTCGGGATTGGCACTACAAGCCCCTCACAACTTCTTGTTGTATCGGGTGATAGACTTCCCTTTATTGCTTTGGACATGAAGAATGATACAAGCAATTCACGAATTCAATTGTCTGAGAATCAATCAAACAAAGGTTTTATTCAATATATTGGTTCAAATTTTGCGACAGAAAATCGCCGCGGGAATTTGGAGATAGGAACTTTTTCTAATGCCGGAGCTTTAAGTTTTTATACAAATAGTTCAGAAAAAGCACGTCTAACTACCTCTGGCGCCCTGGGCATCGGCACCACAACCCCCGGCGGATTTCTCGCTCTTTCCACCGCAACCTCCGCTCCCGGCTTTCTCTTAAACTACACCGGCTCCGGTCCTGCATTTTATGTTGAAGATTCAGCGAATGATACGACTCCGTTTGTGATTGATGCCTCCGGCAACGTCGGCATTGGGACGACGAGTCCTACTTTGGGTACGGGCGGTGGTTTGCAAGTTGCCGGCGCACCGGGTGTTATTCGGATAACAAATACCAATGCAGGAGGGCGAGCTTATGAGTTTAGATCTGAAGTAACAGGTGTGGGCAATGCAGGTTTTGTGCTTTGGGATGTGCCAGCAGGTGTTAGCAGAATTGCTCTGGATACTTCCGGAAGAATTGGCATGGGCGACGCTAGCCCTGACTACGGTCTCGACGTGGTGGCTGACATAAACAGTGATGACTGTTTCAGAGAAGCGGGGGCACAAATAGCGGGGACTTGTGCGTCAGACGCAAATCTTAAGCAAAACGTAGCAACCCTTGGAAATTCTCTTGAACAAATACTTAAATTACGTCCTGTAACTTTTGAGTGGAAGGAAGGTATAGATCAATACGAAGGCGTACGCTATGTTCCCGGTACTCAAGTAGGACTTATCGCCCAAGAAGTAGAACAGGTATTCCCCGACTGGGTAACCGAAAAACATGGATTTAAGGCAGTGGAATACAACCTTGAACTTCAGATGAGACTGGTGAAGGCGGTGCAGGAGTTGGATGAAAAAATTGTGCAATTGGCATCCTCAACAATGGGTAGCACATCTCCTGAATTAACCACCAATGCGTGGTCTGTAGACCAAGTATCCGGCAAAGTGAATGTAGGGTTTTATGGAGATATCGATATGCATGGGAATAATATTTTAAATGTTGCAAGCATTGTTTCGGACGGGGGGAGGTGGAGCGTGGATGGGGAGGGGAAACTTACTGTTAAAGAGGTGCATACCGATATGTTATGCATTGGAAGCACCTGCGTTACAGAGGAACAATTGAGGGAATTGCTGGAAAATAAAACAGTTTCTACTCCTCCGCCGCCCTCACCCATACCTCCTCCTGCACCGCCAACGGCCGAAACATCATCAATAGAGCCGCCATCGCCTCCAGCAGAATATACTGCACCGGATGAAGAAGTGCCAGCTGAAGAAACTATTGTTTCCGATACAGCGGTTTCAGTGGATGATGTTCCTGCGTCCGATATCCCCGCCGCGGGAAGCCAGGTAGAGACGACGGCAGGAGAAACACAGGCGAGCGAACTGCCCGCAGAATCTCCGCCCTCCAGTTAGTTTTATTTTATTTCTGCCCTCTCTCCCACTTGGAAGCTAAGCTTCCAAGTATACAGATGTAAATAAAAAAGCCATTCATGATGTGAATAGCTTTTTACTGCAAACTCTTATATATTTTCAGTGCCCTCTCTCGCCTTTTTTTAGAACCACATTGAGCATAATATTGTCGAAATATTCAGTCGGTATGAAATGCGTGTCATTTGAAGTAAGAATCAGCGTGGGCGCATTGATAACCTCGATATTGTCTTTTCCGGTTATTTCATTTGCCTCGTTTACAAAAATCGTTATTTCGATTTCTGCGTGATTTATATCAAGGCAATCGTTATCGTTCGGGTGCAGTACGAAGGGCGTGTGTTCGATCGCATCACCCTTTTGCCTTTCGAAGAGCGGGGGATATTCAGTGCGGAGAAAGACTTCGATATGATATTCTGAATTTTCAAACTGTTCTATAATCGCCATGATTTCGTCCATGTGCGCGTGCGCGGACTGCATATTTTCGCTGTAGTAGGCAAGGATCAAGTCTTGCGATGCTTTTCCGAGCTCTCGCAAGCCTGTTTCGATTTCAGAAACTATCATTTCTCTCTCCTGCTTCCATTTTAAAAAAGTTTTATTCTGCCGCCAGCATATATGAAAAACGCTGCCCTTGTCAATTTACCGCCACACCCTTGGAAGCTAAGCTTCCAAGTGGTATAGTATTCACATGCGCAAAACTTTATTCGCCAACGGGGAGTATTATCATTTGTATAACCGCGGGGTGGACAAGCGGAATATTTTTTCTGATTCTTACGATACTTCACGCTTTTTTCAAAGTATATCCGAGTTCAATAGTGTAGAGCCGATAGGGAGTATTTACGAAAACTCTTTTTCAAAAACAATTAAAGATAAGCAGGTGCTAAAAAGGAAATCAGAAAGTAAACTTGTGAATATGGTAGCGTATTGTCTCAATCCAAATCACTATCATTTTGTTGTTGAGCAAGTTGTTGATAGGGGGGTAGAAAAATTTATGCATAGGCTATCAACCGGCTATACTAAATATTTTAACAAAAAACATGATCGATCGGGCACACTGTTTCAGGGACCGTATAAGGCGGTGCATGTTGGTTCGAATGAGTATTTCTTACATTTAAGTGCTTATGTAAATCTTAATTACAAGGTTCATCGACTTGGAAGCTTAGCTTCCAAGTCGAGTTGGGAAGAGTATATTGGAGAAACGAATATGAGTTTTTGTTCTACAAAGCCAATTTTAGAGCAATTTAAAAATCAGCAAGAGTATAAAATATTTGCTCTCGAATCTGTACAATGTACTGCTGAACGAAGGCGGGCAGATAAAGAATTAGGGGATAAACTGTTAGAATAAATTACTTGGAAGCTTAGCTTCCAAGTAGAAAGTTGGTATTTTTTAAATTTTTATGTATACTTTTTCATAATATTATGCGCTATAATCCCAAACAAATTGAAAAAAAATGGCAGAAAGTTTGGCTGAAGAAGGGTGTATATGAGCCCGACTTGAAGCGCGCGAAAAAGCCGTTTTATAACCTCATGATGTTTCCCTACCCTTCGGCGGAGGGGTTGCATATCGGGAGCGTACGCACATTCACGGGCGTCGATATCTACGGGCGCTTCAAGCGCATGCTGGGGTTTGACGTGTTTGAACCGATTGGTCTCGATGGCTTCGGCATACACTCGGAAAACTATGCGCTCAAAATTGGAAAACATCCGATGAAGCTCGCCAAAATTACTGAAAAAAATTTTTACCGTCAGCTAGCTGAAATTGGCAACGGATTTTCATGGAAAGAGCATTTCGAAACATATGATCAGGAATATTATAAATGGACGCAGTGGGTATTTATACAGCTTTTTAAAAGAGGGCTAGCCTACCGGAAAAAGCAGGCGGTCAATTGGTGTCCTTCATGCTTAACCGTGCTTGCGGACGAGCAAGTTGTCTCCGGCGAATGCGAACGGTGCGGCGCAAAGGTCACAAAAAAAGAGCTTGAACAATGGTTTTTCCGGATCACCAAATATGCGGAGCGGCTATTGAATAATATAGATGGTAGTCCCTCGACCCAGAATCCGACCGCCGATGCGGATGCTACGGGGCAGGCAAGCTCGGGAACTAAAAATTTAAAAGGGCTGGACTGGTCTGAAAATATAAAAATTGCGCAAAGGAATTGGATCGGGCGTTCGGAGGGTGCTGCAATCAAATTTGAACTTATTGATGTCCCCGGACAGCCGGACAAGAAGCATGCAGTGGAAATCTTTACCACGCGGCCCGACACGCTCTTTGGTGCGACGTTTCTCGTTATTTCTCCTGAACTTGCAAAGTTTTGGCTCGAAATCGGATGGGAAGCGCCGGAGGGAATTCGGAATTATATTGATGAGGCGCTCAAGAGGCGGATCCTTGAAAAAAGAGACCGCGACGGAAAAGACAAGACAGGCATCGAGAGCGGTATTTTCGCACTCAATCCTGCAAATAAGGAGAAAATTCCCGTATGGATCTCGGATTATGTGCTGGCAGGATACGGCACGGGAGCAATTATGGCGGTTCCTGCGCATGACGAACGCGACTTTGAATTTGCAAATAAGTTTGGTTTGCCAATTAAGCAAGTAGTTGCTCCCTATATGGTTGTTGACGGTACTGATGCGCCTCGCTCAAGTAATAATATTGTCAGATTTAATGCGGCAACCGTGATTATTAAGCATTGGGCAAAGGATCTTTATTATGTGGTTGATTTTTCCGAGCATCATCGTGGTCTCGTTGGCGGACATATAGAAGAAGGGGAAACATCTGAACAAACGGCGTTACGCGAAACTCGAGAGGAATCCGGATATACGGATATCAAATTCATCTCGCTTGTTCTCGAGCATGCATATTCACGGGGATACAAAACAAGAAAATCACGGGAAGAAGAATGTCACGATAGTGTGTTTGCGATTATTCTTGGAAGCGAGGCGCGCGTTGATATTGTTGATCGCGAAACAAAAAAAGGACAATGGAAAACAAAGGAAGATATTCTGAATGACGCGCAATTTTCTAATCACCATAAAGAGTTTTTCTCTTTATACATAGGTCATAAGCCCTTTACAGGGTCGGGGGTGCAGGTGAATTCCGGCAAATTCGACCGTATGGGTTCCGAAGAGGCGAAGCGGGCGATTACGGAATTTGTCGGCGGAAAAAGAAAAATACAGTATCACCTGCGCGATTGGCTCATTAGCCGCCAGCGATATTGGGGTCCGCCGATTCCCATGATTTTTTGCGAAGTATGTTATGGCGCAGGACGCGGAGAACAAAAGGAAATGCCGGGGTGGCATACGGTGCCGGAACAAGATTTGCCGGTAAAACTTCCTTTTGTGAAGGACTTTCGGCCGAAGGGAACAGGAACATCTCCGCTTGCAGAAGCCTCCATATTTTCCAAAGTAAAATGCCCCGCATGCAAAAAAACGGCGCGGCGCGAAACCGATGTTTCAGATACATTTCTCGATTCCGCTTGGTATTATTTGCGCTATCCCTCGGTAAATGAAAAAAAAGCGGCATGGAATAAAGAAATAACAAAAAAATGGCTGCCGGTGGATATGTATATCGGCGGAGCGGAGCATTCGGTGTTGCATCTCCTTTATTCGCGATTTATCGCTATGGTATTTTGCGATGCCAAGGTATTGCCTTTTGAAGAGCCTTTCACCACGTTCCGCGCTCACGGACTTATTACCAAAGACGGAGCAAAAATGTCGAAATCCAAAGGAAACGTCGTAAGCCCCGATGAATATATCCGCGCGTATGGGGCCGATGCGGTGCGCATGTATTTGGCGTTTTTGGCGCCTTTGCCCGAGGGCGGGGATTTTCGCGATGAAGGAATTCGGGGAATTACGAGATTTTTAGATCGGGTGTGGAAGTTTACAAATGAAAAAATAAAAATAAAAAATGAAAAACCGCAACGAAAAAAGAAAAACGAAATTCAATCGGCAGTACATAAAACTATTAAGAAAGTAACTGGAGATGTAGAAGCGTTGCAATACAATACAGCCATTTCGGCATTAATGATTTTGTTGAATAAATTTGAAGAAAATACGGAAGAGATTTCAAGCGAAGACTGCAAGGTATTTTTGAAGCTTCTTGCCCCATTTGCACCGCATATCACGGAAGAATTATATCAATCACTAAAATCTAAGAGCTATAAGCTAAAAGCTTTTTCAAGCATTCATAGTGAACCGTGGCCGAAATTTAATGCGAAGTTTATCCATGAAGAAACCTATGAATTGGTCGTGCAAGTAAACGGTAAAATACGCGATAAATTTGAAGTAGCACAGAATGTTTCCGAAAAAGAAGCGGTAGATTTGACACTCGCACGGGAAAAAGTTAAATTGTTGCTCAACAGTAAGCCGTATAAAAAAATAATTTTTGTTCCCGGACGGCTGGTCAATATTGTTCTTTGATAGGGAGAATATATAAATGAACTCATTACAGGATGCTAATATTTCTGAAGAAGATTTGGATAAAGCAAGCGAGCGGATAAGCGCTGAAGCGATTAAGTTTTTTCCATGGGATTGTTTGGATAAGCGAGTGCAAGAGGTAGCAAAGCTTGTTATAAAGCGGGGGATTCGCAGAAAACTTCGTGAGTTATTTGGCAAGCCACTGCCCGCAGGACGCATGATCTCTCCGCGAAAACCCTGAACTCATGAGAAAAAAGAGTAACAACAAGTTAATCGTTTATCGCTCGTGGTTTATGGCGGAAGCTGATGAAAATAATTTGAAACGTGACCGCGTGTATCGCGGTTTTAATTTTAGCTATAAGCTAACAGATGTTTTATGTGCGGAATTATCGGTTACATCGGAAGACAGCAGGCATTGCCTATTATTTTAGACGGCCTGAAAAATATGGAATACCGCGGATACGACTCCGCGGGGACTATTGTTGCGACACAGACCGGAATTTTTGCGGAAAAGGCGGTGGGAAAAATCGCGGCGCTGGGCGCGAAAGTGGGAGATCCCTCCAAAATTATCGGGTCGCTTGCGATTGGCCACACGCGCTGGGCGACGCATGGCGGAGTAACCGAACAGAACGCTCATCCACACGCCGACTGCGGAGAAAATTTGTGGCTTGTGCATAATGGTATTGTTGAAAACCATAAAGAGCTGAAAAAGGAATTGATTGAGGTTGGTCACGTTTTCAAATCAGAAACCGATACGGAAGTTCTTGTCCACTTAATAGAAGAAGCGCGAAAAAAACACCGTGAGCTTGAACTTGAAGATGTGCTGCGGATTAGCCTGCAGAAAGTGCGGGGAACGTACGGCATCGCAGTGATGGACCGCCGCGAGCCGCAAAAGCTTATTGCCGCGCGGAATTTCAGCCCGCTCCTTTTGGGAATCGGCGAAAATGAATATTTCGTGGCGTCAGATGTTTCAGCGGTTATTAAATATACCCGCAGTATAGCGTACTTAAATGATGGAGAAATTGCGGTATTAACTCCGGAGGGTTTTAGTGTTTACGATTTTGACCGGAATTTGCAGACAAAGAAATTGCATGAGATAGAATGGTCGGCTGAAGAAGCGGAAAAAGGCGGATATTCGCACTTCATGCTGAAAGAGATTTTTGAAGAACCGGAGGCGATTGAAAATTCGATGCGGGGAAGACTATTTCCGGAAACAGGCGAGGTTCGCCTTGCCGGGCTTGAAAAATTCCGAGGTATTTTAAAAAACACGCGGCGTATTCTTATTTCGGCTTGCGGCACCGCCTATCTTGCGGGGGTTGCCGGCAAATATATGCTGGAGGAACAGGTGGGTATCCCCGCGGAGGCGGATGTGGCGTCTGAATTTCGCTATCGCAAGCCTGTCTTTTGTGAAGGGGATCTTTTTCTCGCGCTTTCGCAATCCGGAGAAACCGCTGATACGCTTGCCGCACTGCGTGAGGCGGTGGATAAAAAAATTCCGGCGCTTGGTATCGTAAATGTGGTCGGGTCTACGCTTGCGCGCGAAACGGATGCGGGCATGTATCAGCACATCGGTCCGGAAATCGGTGTTGCCTCCACAAAGGCGTTTACCTCGCAAATCGCTTTACTTACTTTATTGACACTTTTTCTAAGGCAGGATCGCGGTATGGATGCGGTGGAAAGCAAACGCATTGCTGATGCGCTCGCAAAAATTCCTGACTTAATGCGAAGGATTCTTGAGAAAAGCGAATACATAAAAGAAATCGCAAAAAAATATTGCAAATATGAAAATTTTTTATATCTTGGCAGAAAGTACAATATGCCGGTAGCGCTTGAGGGTGCGTTGAAGCTGAAAGAAATTTCGTATGTGCACGCCGAAGGATACGGCGCGGGGGAAATGAAGCATGGCCCCATTGCCATGATTGACGGCAATTTCCCTTCGGTATTTATCGCCCCACAGGACTCGGTGTATGAAAAAATGCTTTCGAATATTGAGGAAGTACGTGCGCGCAAAGGGCCTATTATTGCGGTTGCGACGGAAGGAGATATGCGTATTCGTGAGCTTGCCGACGACGTACTATATATTCCCAAAACGCTGGAACTTTTGACTCCCCTCCTGACCGTTGTGCCGTTGCAACTTTTTGCATATTACATCGGGGTTTTGCGCGGTCTCGATGTGGATAAGCCAAGAAATTTGGCAAAGTCGGTAACGGTGGAATGAAAAATCCCGCTTCCGGCGGGATTTGGATTAGGCGGCTTGCGTTTGTTTTATAAGAAGTATTTGCTTATCGAATTCCGCAAGCTGATTGGTTTGAAGCAATGTGATGAGCGGGCCACCGCCGGTAAGCGGGTGTTTAGAGCATAGGAAATGCTCAAGACTGACCCCAAAAATTTCTTTCAATAAGGCGATCCTTGCCGCGCCGAGCCGGAATAATTCGTATCCGCGGTCAGTGTGTTGCGGGAATTTATTGGCGCTTGTGTACATGTTGATAATGGGGAGCACGAGCGAGTGGGGCGGCACATCTTCTTTGATCAATGATCCTGCGCCAATAAAGGCAGATGTACCAATGGTTCGCGGGGCTACGATATTGGCGTTGATTCCGACCATGACCCCTTCGCCGATCAAGGTTTTCCATTTCTTTACACCGTCATAATTTCCGGTAATAGACCCTGCACTGAAATTTATATGATCCCCGCCATCGGTATCTCCTACATAGCAGTGGTGATTGGCGTTTGTATTCATGCCAAGATTTGAACGTTTTATTTGCGCAGTGAAACCGATATGCGAATTTTTACCAATGCTTGAATGTTGAATCAATGCATGCGGGCCTACGGTGGAGTTGTCTCCGATAATCGAATCTTCAATTATTGAGTACGAATCCATAGTTGTGTTCGGCCCGATCCAACATTTTCCGCGAATTTGTACTCCCGAATGTAACAATACGTTTTCTCCCATGCGTACATCCGGACCAATCAACACGCCCTCCTCGTTGGAGCATTGGATGGAGCGCAACCACAAAGGATTATCCTTTTTCACTCGCGATAAACGCCACAGTTTAAATGGTAGCAACTTATCTTGATCTTGATAGTCTTGATAACGTATATTCACGAATTTTCTCCTTTTGAGACCATAAAAAGGGCTGGGGCTGTTATACTATAAACGAATCCTAAATACAAATTTGTGAACAACAATGGAGTGAGCAAAAAACAAGCGCGGGTAGTGGTGATCGGCGGCGGCACCGGAGTTTTTACGGTGCTCTCGGGACTGCGCAAATATCCTTTGGATCTGAATGCGGTGGTTACCATGGCCGATGACGGAGGTTCAACCGGTATTTTGCGGGAAGAATTCGGCATCCTTCCGCCCGGCGATGTGCGCCGCGCATTGGTGGCGCTTTCGTATGCGGACAACCGCATCCTTGCGGATCTTTTTAACTATCGTTTTGAGGAAGGAAGCTTGAAAGGGCATGCGTTTGGCAATTTAATGCTTACCGCGCTTGAACGGCTTTGCGGCGACTTTGGTGATGCGGTTTCAGAAGCGGCAAAAATTCTTGCGGTGCGGGGAAAAGTATTGCCGGTCACTTTGGCAAATGTGCGGCTTCATGCAATGCTCGAAGATGGAACCATGATACGGGGCGAGGAAAATATCGACATTCCGAAGCACGATCCGCGCCTTAAAATTAAAAAAGTTTTTCTTGAGCCGAAGGCATCTATTCATCCGAAAGCCGAGCATGCGATTCTTCGCGCGGATTTGATTGTTATAGGCCCCGGCGATCTTTACACAAGCATCATGCCGAATCTCGTGGTGGGCGGTATGCGGGAAACGCTTGCGCGCGCCAAAGGAAAAAAAGTATATGTGGTGAATATAATGACCAAATGGGGCGAGACAAACGGTTTTTTGGTGAATGATTTTATCAGAGTAATCGAATCGGAACTGGGGCATGGTGTTTTGGATTATGCAGTCATCAACACAAAACGGCCTTCCGCCAGCCGCTTTTACCGCTATGAAAAAGAATTTTCCGAATTTGTAATTCCAGGGGATTTGCCCCAGAGCCCAATGCCGGTATTCGGCGATTTTCTGCGGCGGCAGGGCTTCGTGCGCCACGATCCGGAAAAGCTTGCTTCAATACTGGTTTCTTTGTTATGAATATATCAGCGAATAGCGATTTTTTTGCAAATTTATCCATGATTAGTTGGTTTTCTATTTATTCGTAAATTCGTGCCTGATTCGTTATTCGTTGATTGTTGTGGAAATCGGATTACTTCAAGAAACTACCAAGGCCTATCTGTTCATGCGCGCCGTTTCTCTTTTAAAAGACGGCGGTGTGGTGGTAGGTCCTTCGGACACGGTCTACGGCGTATACGCCGATGCGAGCAATGAGCGCGCGGTGGAGAAAATTTTTGCGCTGAAAAAGCGGCCTGCGGAAAAACCGTTTGGTGTTTTTGTGCGCGATATTGCGATGGCGCGCCGTTTTGCCTATGTTTCCGACGCAAAAGCCAAATTTCTTGAGCGCGTCTGGCCCGGTGCGGTGAGCGTCATTTTTCATCATAAAGAAAAACTTCCTGCAAAACTTACAGGGGAAAAAGATACAATTTCTCTTCGTATTCCGAACGATTCGTTTCTCTCGGTGCTACTAGCACAGTGTGATTTTCCGATTTTACAAACTTCTGCCAATATTGCAGGCATGCAGCCTGCAAAAACAATCGAAGAAGTAAAAAATTATTTCACCGATATCAAATATCAGCCGAATCTTATGATTGACGGCGGGGATGGAAAAGAAAATCCTTCGGCGATCATTGATTTTACCGGAGCAAAACCTTTAATTACGCGGATGGGGGTGATAACGAAAAATCAGCTTGACGAGTTGCTTAATGGTGTAGTATAATGTGCCACAATGGAATTTAGGTTAATTTTTATAGGGGGTGTTGTGTCTAAAGCTGATACAAAGGAAAAAGAACGAACAGAAGATAAGTTCCTTGCAAAATTTGATGGCGATAATCTTAAAAAATTAGATGCGTTAAGAGGAAAAATTGCCTCTATACTGAAACTAGGTGAGCTGCCTAGTAGAATTTTTGCTCTTACGGCGGTATTTCAAGTCGGGTGTCATGTGCTTGAAGAAGCAAGCCAAGGAAGAGACCGTTTGATGACATATGAATATGTCAAAAACGGTGATGTTTTTATTAGGGTTGAGGAATGGCTTCATGATTTGCGGATGAAAACAAGGTAATTTAATTGTATTTATGGAGGATTCTTTTGGTCTTTATCCAGTTATACAAAAGTATAACTGGATATTAATTTGCGAAAAATCATTTAGCACGCTACCATATATGCATGCTTCTCTCTCGCAACGCAATTTTAAGGAACATGAAAGCGGGGAATATTGTGATCGATCCCTTTGATGAGCGTAAACTCAAGACTACAAGCTATGATATTACGCTGGGTGAGTGGTGCTGGCGTGAGGGGCATCCTGAAGGCAGGGCAACACTGCATAATTTATACGATGAATACTCAAGCCGCAGAGTGTGGCAAGGGCCATACCAAGCGGAAGGGGCGCATGAAGTCGCTTCGCGCCTTAATGCGGAATTGCAGAATATAAAACCAAGCGACAAGATTATTATGTTGCGCCCTGGCGAGACTATTTTGGGGCATACTGATGAATTTATAGGGGGCGTTAATAATGTGGTCGGCAAA
The DNA here is from genome assembly GCA_016181585.1 of Candidatus Sungiibacteriota bacterium. Taxonomy (GTDB): domain Bacteria; phylum Patescibacteriota; class Minisyncoccia; order Sungbacterales; family HO2-52-23; genus JACOYX01. The sequence continues at coordinate 12,342 of JACOYX010000003.1, forward strand.
ATGTATGCGCGCTCTTCGCTGGGAAGAAATTTTGTGGAAGTTTGCAAAGACGCCGGGTGGGGCGACATTGGCTATTTTAATCGCTGGACGATGGAGATTACGAATAACTCGCAGTATTTTACTATTCCTTTGGTGGCGGGCAGGCGGATCGGGCAGATTGTTTTTTATGAAGTGGAGCCTCTTGATAATGTTCCTGATTATGTGGGTGAAGGAGGGAAATATCAGCAGTCGCAGAATATTGAGGAAGTGAAAAAGTCGTGGCATCCGGAGATGATGATTCCGAAAATGCATTTGGATTGGGAGGTGAAAATTTGAGTTTTTGTTATAGAGTTTTTGTGCTGCGGATGCAGTTACTTCAATTTCAGACCCGACAAATTCCGCCAGCGCGGAATTTGCTAAGGGATTGGCGGATTTTTTCGCGAGTACGCGAAAACCATGCAAATCCCCGTTTCGCTTTCCGACAAGCGAAACCCGGGGCGGAATACCGCCCGTCAAAAGCACTGCTTTTGACCCAATTGTCTGAAATCGAAATAACTGCATCCGCCTCGTGCTCCAATTCTTCATGAGGGGGGCGATGATGAGAAAGAGGAGGAAAGGGAAAAACATGGAAAAATTAAATCATCTCAAAAAAAGTGATTCGGAATTGGCTAAATTGGTTGAAATGGAAACAAGGCGCCAGCAAGAGACGCTTGATTTGATTCCTTCGGAAAACAGCGTATCGAATGCCGTGCGGGAGGCGGTGGGTTCGCGATTGATGAATAAATATTCGGAGGGATATCCGGGAAAACGGTATTATGCGGGAAATGCGCTTATCGATGAAATAGAACTTTTGGCGATAGAACGCGCGCGAAATGTGTTTCATCTGGGAAAACAGTGGCATGTGAATGTCCAGCCGTATTCCGGTTCTCCAGCCAATATGGCGGTCTACATGGCGCTTTTGAACCCGGGAGATACGATCATGGGCATGAGTTTGCCGTTTGGGGGGCACTTAACGCATGGGTGGAAAGTGAATTTTTCTGGAAAACTTTATCGCGCGGTGCAATACGAAGTGGGACGCGACGGGTTTTTGGATTATGACGATATCGAAAAGCTTGCAAAAAAAGAAAAACCAAAAATCATAGTAGCGGGTGCTACGGCATATCCGCGGATGATCGAGTTTGAAAAGTTTGCAAAAATCGCGGAAGCGGTCGGAGCGTATTTTATGGTGGACATGGCGCATATTGCGGGACTTGTGGCATCAGGTGCGCATCCTTCGCCGTTTCCGCACGCGGATGTCGTGACTACTACCACGCATAAAACGCTTCGCGGTCCGCGCGGCGCGATTATTTTCGTCAACGCAAAATCGGAAACCGCAAAAAGAAATGGAATTGATATTGCATCGGCAATCGATAAAGCGGTATTTCCGGGTTTGCAAGGAGGTCCGCATGACAACCAAACTGCTGCGATAGCGGTTTGTCTCAAAGAAGCGGCGGCTCCGGAATTTAAAAAATACGGAAAACAAATTGTGAAGAATGCCAAAGCGCTTGCAAAAGAACTTCAACGGCTTGGGTTTGAACTCGTGTCCGGCGGCACGGATAATCACTTGATGTTAATTGATCTTACGAGTCTTGGAATTTCAGGAAAAGAAGCCCAGGATCATCTCGAAAAAGTTGGTATTGTGGTAAACAGAAACACTGTTCCTTTTGACACGCGCTCTCCTTTCGATCCTTCGGGAATCCGGCTTGGTACGCCTCTTCTTACTACGCGAGGCATGAAAGAAAAAGAAATGGAGATGGTGGCGGCGCTTATTCATGCCGCCTTGACAGGCGGTAATAAACACGATATCTCAAAGAAGGTAAAGGATATTTGCAGGAGGTTTGTTTTATGAAGCACGAAGTAGAAACGCCGAAAGAATGGGTTGTATTGCTGAAAAGATTTAATAAGTTTCTCTTTGTTATGCCTGATGGATTTGCGGTTCTTTTAAAAAAAGATGATGCAGGACTGATTAAAGGCGCCATTATCACGACGGCCATACGTTTTTCGCGGTTTATGGAAATGTTCGGAGATTTGGTAAACGCCGGGGACTATAGTATAGAAAATTGGAAGAGGCGCAACCAAGAAAAAGAATTTGGGATTGATGATGGTGTTTTTACCGCGTGGAGAAACGCAGGATGTTTGACTGATTAAATGGAAGTTGCCATGAAAAGAGAAGTTTCAGAAGAAGGTAAGAAGGCGCTTGCTGAATGGGCAAAAATTCGCGATTACATCACTCCTTCGGTAACGCTATTGTTTAACGAAAAAACGGTGGAGCATGCGATCGAAATTGCACTGACGGAAAAGATACAATTCAGTTTCGGGCGTTTTGGTACTTATAGTTTAGAAGTCCCCGCGGCAGTGGTGTGCGTTTTTTCTCATTTATCGCCAAGAATTGCAGGCAAAGATGAGAATGACACTGAAAGAGTTGAATCGATGGGGCGAGAAAGAAGAAAATTGGTTACTGCGGAAGAATCGATAGAGAAAATGAAAGGGTTGACGCAAAAGCGATTAAAGGGGTAGACGCGTGAGCAAGCTGCGGCGGTACGGCGCTTTTTGTCGGCAGCGTATTCGCCGGCAAGGGCGATTGCAACAAAGGAAGCATTAGCTTCCTTTTTCTTTTTCTCATCGCAAAATTACACTTTTTCGACGATCGTCGGGAAAATGTAATTTTAACGTTTGGTTGTACTGTCGAGTTTTTTATGCTATCGTTTTTTGTAGTGAAGAGGAATTGATATGCAAATACTCGATGGTAAAAAATTAGCGGAAAAGATCTTTGACCAACTAAAAACCGAAGTGGCGGCGCTTGGGGATATTCGGCTTGCGGTGGTTAAAATCGGCAGTCATTCGGCAACGGATCAATTTGTCAGAATAAAAAAGAAAAGGGCGGAGGAGATCGGGATTAAGGTAAAAATTTATGACGATTTTGCGGAAGATATAAGTACCAATGCATTGCGCGAACGGATGAAAGAAATTGTGCATGCGGAAGAAAATACAGGAGTGATAGTGCAGAGTCCGCTTCCGAAGCACATAGATGAGCAGGCAATTTTTAACACGGTTATACCGGAAAAAGATGTGGATATGCTTTCTGCCCGTGCGGTAGGGGATTTTGCTGTAGGTAAAAGTAAAATCAAGCCTCCCGTCGTTGGCGCTATTGCCGCGTTGGCGCGTGAATATGGCATTAATCTTACCGATAAATATGTTGTTGTGGTGGGGGCGGGCGCATTGGTGGGAAGGCCGGTGGTTTCTTGGTTGATGCAGGAGAAAGTAACATTTTCCCAAGTGGTAAAAACAACGGCACATCCGGAACGATTTTTTAAAGAGGCGGACGTGATTATCTCGGGCGTCGGTAAGCCGAGTATAATCCGCGGGGATATGGTAAAAGAGGACGTGATTGTGTTCGACGCCGGAACGTCCACTGCGGCAGGGGTTACTTTGGGGGATGTGGATTTCAATACCGTGGCTCCGAAGGCTTCGCATATAACGACGGTTCCCGGCGGCATCGGACCTTTAACAGTCGCAGTGCTTTTAAGAAATCTGGTTACTTTTGCAAAACTTCAAAAACAATAAACATTTCGGTCTGCAGAGGTGTTTTTAAAAGGAGTATGGCTAGCATTTGCGCAGATTCCGGATTTGAATAGTACTTAAAAATTTCACACTGTCACAAGTGTGATTTTATTTTCTTCAAAAGAGCATGCTTTTATTGCTTCATTCTTAAAATAGTTCGAACGCATTTCGCCGCCTGCGGCGGCGAGGAAGTTCCCCCGCGAAAATTCGGAAAAGCGGTGGAGCCGCACCACCGACAATTTCAAGTTTTTCTTTGGCGGCAAAAATTAAACACATTAGTGAATCATCGGTGGCAAAAGGCTACGCACAAAAATATTAAATAGTGAATATTTAAATACAATATTTTTATATTCAGACTCGCCACGTTCTCTGATAAAAAGATCTTTGCAAAAATTAAACACCGTAGGATTTTCGTAAAGTGGACGGCGATCGGGATTAGGATAAAAGTAAAAAGCACTACACTGACATTTTCCGGTTCTTAGAACAATCTCGGCCGGATCATATGAACCACATTGCTCGTCGTAAATAGAACGGTTGGGATGCAAAGGAAAAAAATAGTCGGAAATTTCTGTTTTTGGTCCATTAGAGGAATATTGACCTGCAATAACAGTGCCGTTTAAAATTACAATAAGTAATATCAAAATTTCCAAAATACCCAGAGTGACTTTGAGCCATTGTTTGGTCGTGGCCACGATAATGCTTACTGGCAGAAAAATTAAGAGGATAACAAATCCGTAAGCCCAAAAAATGAAAAAATTATTTTGGTTTTCGGGCCAAACTGGATAAAGATCAAACGGGCTATCAAAATAAAGCATCAAAAATACAAAAAATACGGTGTAGACAAATGTTATAGTTAAAAAAATATATAAGAATTTTTTCCAAGGCATATATTAAAAATTAATGATTAAAAAATTTTCTTTTCCCCGAATTAAAATATAGTTCGCGCCGATGTTTTTCTACGGGTTCTTTTGCGGCTTTGATTCGCGCGGTTTAAGTTTATAATAAAACCATTTCCTACGTGGTGTATCTATACAATCACGCTCGAACCTATTTTAGCAAAAATTTCTGAAATGGGCGAACGCCCCGCCCCGCCGCAGAGCGGCGGCCACGCCTCAACAAAATTTTCTTCCACTTTTCTGATTTTGTGCGCGCCCATTTTCTTTTTCAATTAAGGAATAAGAAAATTTTGCTTCGGCGTTCTGCCCTGACGGGCAGGCGGAGGCGTGCTGACATTCCCATTTGGGCGCGGCGGAATTCCCCCCACACCCACCTTCCGCCGCGCCCTCGCAAAGAAAACATGGCGGTGTAAAACAGTTAAAATTCTGTTATAATCAAATTGAGGTCGAGTTATAAACGATAATAAAAATACTCCATGACTTTAATTCAAAGATTAGCATGGGCTTACGCAATCCTTTTTATACTCGTAACAGCTATAGGATATGTACCGGCTTTTAATGATGAGAGTGGTAATTTATTTGGCTTATTCTCGCTCCAATTTTATGATGATCTGTTGCATCTTGCGTCCGGCATTTGGGCGGGAATAGCCGCATGGCTTTCGTATCGCGCTTCGATTTCTTACTTCAAAATCTTTGGGATTTTATACGGAATGGATGGAATTGTGGGACTCCTAACCGGAAGTGGATATTTGGATCTTGGAATTTTTCTGAATGGTCCCTTAAACCTAGATTTATGGACAAGAGTCGCAACCAATACCCCCCATATATTGATTGGAGGATTTGCGGCATATATAGGTTTTGTTTTAAGTAAAAAATTTAATAACAAAACGAGGTTCTAATTCAAAAATATTTGAAAAAGATTTTATACATTATTTGGCATTCACGCACAGCCAAGGCTATTGTCTTGGTAATTTTGCTTAGCATTTTAATTAAGTCGTATGAGGCTTTGACAAAGCCACAAACTAGCAATTATGAGTCTGGTAGTGTTGTAAATAATGAATCTCAAATAAATAAGTTTGAGGTAGAAAAATTTGAAATTTCTAAAGTGCCGAAAGATGAAAAGGATAAAATCCTTTCTGAATTTCCTGTTTATGGTTCGAGAAAAATAGAACAAACCTACTTAACACTGCCTGAGTGGTATCAGGTTTATAGTTATAATGAGTTCGGCGATTTCCTGCATAGTGGCGGAAGACAATCTGATTTTCCATTTTTACGATCTATTAAGAATTTCTGGGGCTATTACCGCATTGCCTTAAGTGAGAGCAGAGATGAAAAATTTAATTGGCAATATAATTTTGTTACTTTGGTTATTGGGGCCAATTTAAGCGCAGAATACTTTATCAAATCGGTCTATGAAAATACAGTAGGAACGATTACTCAATTCATATCGGGGAGCAATACCGAGGCAGATAGATTTATCGCTAACTCCTGGAATAACTATGCAAAAAAGATGTATCAAGCTACGTGGTATCACTATCCTTACTTTGACGACTTAAAAGGTATATGGTCAGAAACCCCGCTTTTCAATAAAAACTTTATTAGAAATTTTGAAAGAAAAATTGCATTTTCTATCTCCTATTTGATAAAAGGCACCTACGCAAAAATTTGGTTGCTGACGGCCGCTCAAAAGGAAAATCAAACTTTCAGTATTGTATATGCAAAAGATAAATTGGCACTAGAAAATGAAGGAATAAAAATTCTGAAAGAAATATCAGGTGATAAATATCTTATAGAAACCGAAAGATATGCCGGATTTGAAGAAGTACTTTTGAAATTAATATCTAAGGATGTGAAATTCGCAGAAATTCAGGGGCATGACATAATTGCATTTTCGTATCTATCAAACAAAGAATTGGAACTGTTTTCAAATTCTGATGGTGCTGACATTTTAGATAAGAGAAAATTATTTTTTGAACCAAATGGTTATACGCATCGAGTAACATTAAGAGTCAAGGCCCAGAATTTAAAAGAGGTCATTGATGCCATAAACTCAAATGGAAATAAATTTGAAATGATTTATGATTTCTAAATTTCGTGGAAAACTTATAAAATTTTTTTATTTTCTCCTTGGTTTTGTTATCCTAATTTTTTCTTGGCTATGGTTTGTAGATTTATTTCTTGAGAACGATGATGTATATGTCTCTGCTCCACAAAATACTAAATGGGTAGAGGTGGGTAAGAATAAAATCGCCTATCAACATTTCATGGCCGATACCGGTAAAAATGTGGCTTTAATTGGCGGTACAACGGCATGGAGCGGTGTTTGGAAAAATACAATCGAAGACCTAGAGGGCAAATACAACATTTACGCTATAGATTTACCGCCATTTGGATTTTCTATTGTCGATGAAGAATATAAATACAATTTAGCGAATCAAGCTGATCTGATTAATGGGTTCTTGAAAAAGTTAAACATTCAAGACGTTGTTTTTGTGGCCCACTCATACGGGGCTGGACCATCGATGGAGGCCGTATTGAGAAATCAAGACAATTATAGAAAGTTTATAATTATTGATGGGGCAATTCATGTTGATAGAGAAAGTAAACAACCTATCGGATTCGTAAAAAGTTTTTTCAGCATACCGACTTTTCGATACTTAATTTCGAGCGTTGCGCTGCATCTACCTGGGTTTATGGAAGCGTCTTTGAAATATTTAGTTTATGACAATAGCAAGGTAGATGATTTTTGGGTAGGCATATATAACCAACCACTAAGCGTAGAAAATCAAAGTCAGAAAATAGCTAAATGGTTTTATGATTTTGTTTTTGAAAATGGAACAGGGCTTTCTAGCGAAGGCGGCAACTATAAAGATTTGGTAATTCCCGTTGTAATAATCTGGGGCAAGGAGGATACTTTCACTCCTCTTGAGCAAGGTTTATATTTACAAAAAATAATTCCGCAAAACAACCTGATTATATTGGATAAAGTGGGGCATATTCCCATGATCGATGATCGTGAGGGTTTTACTAAGGTATTGAAACAAAATTTGGAATAGAATGGAAACGCTTAAAAAAATAATTAAAAAGCCGCTAATAGTTGTTGTTATCGCGTTCGTGATTGCGGTTTTTGTCATTGGAAAGAAAATTAAGTATTATGCTGCCAATCCAGCAGGCGAGAAAGATTGTCCGCCGCTTTTTCCAAATTTTGTTGGTGATCCGTCTAAGCAAAACAGGATTGAAATTGATGTGTCTCAATATGAACTCCCTTGGACGCAAAAGGGTGGCTTTATCAACGATGCAAGCTGCCTTAACAAAACTTCGGTGCATGGAGTTGTTTCGATACAAAACGTAGATGATATAAAAAATGCTTTGATTTTTGCGAAAGATGAAAATCTTAAAGTATCTATTGCGGGAGTTAAACATAGCATGGGCGGGCACGCATTTTATAAAAACGCTCTGATTTTAGACATGACGAAATTTAATCAAATGACGCTTAATGAAGAAAGTAAAATCCTAAACGTCAAGAGCGGCGCAACATGGCACGACATTCAAAATTTCCTTCACCCTAAATTTGCTGTCAAAGCTATGCAGTCCACCGATATTTTTACTATTGGCGGGTCAATTTCTGTCAATGCTCATGGGATGGATCATCACGCTGGAGCGATTGCAAGAACTATTCGCTCCATGCGAGTTATGCTTTCTGATGGCTCAATAAAGAACATAAGCCGTGCTTAAAATCCGGAACTGTTTAGCTTGGTTGTTGGCGGCTATGGTCTTTTTGGGATAGTACTTGATGTTGATTTGGAGATTACAGACAATGTGGTTTACCAGTCCGAACGAGAAGTTATTGACTACAAAGAATTTCCGGACGTATTCAATCGTAAAATCGAAAATGACGAGAATATAGGCTTGTTTTATGGTCATCTTTCTACGGTGCCGCAATCTTTTTTGAAAGAGATGATTTTATATACCTATAAAAAAGTTGATGTGCCCGACGCGAAAATTCCTCCACTCGGGGAGGTGAGCAATATCAAGTTGCGGAGGTTTATTTTTAATTTTGCTAAACAAGGGTCAGTTCCAATGCGATTAAAATGGTTTGCCGAGAAATATATTGAACCAATGCTCGAAAATTGTCCGGTTTCAAGAAACCAGGCACTCGGCGAGGGGGAGGCCTGTTTGGTATCGCGCAATGAACCGATGCATGATTCTGTCCCATATCTTCGAAATAATCTGAAAAATGATACGGATATATTGCATGAATATTTTGTCCCCCGCGATCAGTTCGCTTCGTATATTGACGGGATGAGAGAAATTATACTTAAAAATAATGCAAACCTCCTTAATGCTTCAGTTCGCGTCGTGCACAAAGAAAATAACTTTTTAAACTATTCTCCCGCCGATACGTTCTCGATTGTGTTGTATCTGAATCAAACTACGGACGAAAAAGGAAATCAGAATATGCAAAAGGTTACGCAAGAGCTTATTGATCTGACTATTGCACACGGTGGAAGATTCTTTTTGCCGTATCAGCTACATTACACAGCTGATCAACTAAAGCAGTCATACCCTGAATTTAGGTCATTTTTGGCGATGAAAAATAAATATGATCCGCAAGAACGATTGACAAGCACATTCTATAAAAAGTATTCTGCTGAAATTGAGTAGTTTTACACCGCCACGTTTTCACTGCGAGGGCGCGGCAGGAGGGTGTGTGTGGTTCCGCCGCCCCCGAGCCGGAAGCGAAGCCCCGTCGTCCCGCGCGATTGAGCGCGGAGCCGAGCAAAAAAGTTTTCTTTTCCTTTTAGAAGAAAAAATCCGGCGCGCGCACATCAGGAAAAGCGAAGAAAACTTTTTTGTGGGGTGGCGAGCGTCAGCTCACCAATTTTCTTTGGTAAAATAAAATCACGCTCGATAAGCATGATTTTATTTTCTTCAAAAGAGCATGCTTTTATTGCCGCGGGGGAGAGTCGAACTCCCATGAGGTTGCCCTCGCGGGATTTTGAGTCCCGTGCGTCTGCCATTTCGCCACCGCGGCATTTTTTATATTTTACATACATTGGTATGAAAATTCAATAGGTCTGATGTATTGCGGGTGTAGCGCCGTTTTGTTACCATTGAATCAATGGCACGGAGCATTGTGTTGATGAATCAGAAAGGAGGGGTGGGGAAAAGCACGACTGCGGCGAATTTGGCGGCATTTCTTGCGGCAATGGGAAAAAAAGTTTTGCTGGTGGATCTGGATCCGCAGGCAAATACGACTTCGGGAATCGGAGTAAATCCGCGGCGTCTGCAGAAAAGTTCGTATCATGTGCTTTTGGGAAGAGAAACCGCGCAAGCGCTTGTTACGAAAACAGCGCTCGCATCGCTTGAACTGATTCCAGCGTCTGCCTCGCTTGCGGGAGCTACCGTTGAATTGGTAACTATGCCGAATCGCGAGTTTCGCCTTCGCGAATCGCTCGATCCGATCCGCATGCAGTATGATTTTTTTATTATTGATTCTCCGCCGAGTTTGGGACTTTTAACGCTAAACGCGCTCACTGCTTCCCACCAAACTATTATTCCTGTTCAGTGCGAATATTTTGCGCTTGAAGGGCTTGCGGATTTATTGCAGACTATTCAGCTTATCAATGCTAACTTGAAAACAAAAATAGGCATCATGGGCGCGCTTTTTACTATGTATGACCGCAAATCGCGCTTGCACCGCGCGGTAGTGAAAGAGGTGAGAAGGAAGTTTCCGGGATACGTTTTTAAAACTATAATTCCGCGTAACACGCATCTTGCCGAAGCGCCCTCTTTTGGCAAAACAATTTTACAGCATGCGCCGTATAGCCACGGCGCCAAGGCGTATCGCGCATTGGCGGAAGAAGTGATAAGATTAGAAACAGGAAGAAAATTTTAATTTTATTTTTTATGGATTCTCTTGGCAAAGGACTCGAGTCACTAATACCCAATAGAGAACCGGAAGAAATTCCGGCGGCGGATGGTCGTGCTGAAGAAACATCGGCAGTGCCGGTTCGCGATGTGCTGGAAACTACGGAGCCAGCACTTGCGTCGCCTGCGGAAGCGCAAGGCACTTCGGCGCGGAGTTTTAATGACCACTTTGCTCCGCGGCGCAACGACTCGGTCTTTTGGATTGAAATCGAAAAGATTCAAGCAAACCCTTATCAACCGCGGCGCGAATTTCAGGAGAGTGCGCTTCGCGATTTGGCAAGTTCAATCCGCGAGCATGGTGTGCTTCAGCCTATTTTGGTTTCCAAGCGCGAAATCGATACGCCGATGGGTCTTGAAGTGCGCTATGAATTGATTGCCGGTGAGCGGCGGTGGCGTGCATCACAGCTTGCGGGCCTTACACAAATTCCGGCGGTGATTCGCCGCGGCGTTCCTGACAATAAACTCAAACTGGAACTCGCAATCATTGAAAACGTTCAGCGCGAAGATCTGAATGCCATTGAACGCGCCAAAGCGTTTAAGCAGATGGTGGATGAATTTCACATGGTGCAAAAAGACATTGCGATCCGTGTGGGAAAATCGCGCGAGCTTGTCGCAAATACCATGCGGCTTTTGGCGCTTCCCGAAGAGATACAGCTAGCGGTTTCGGATGGGCGTATCAGCGAGGGGCATGCGCGCGCGGTTTTAAGCGCGGGTGATGATGCGGTAAAACAATTTCAGGTATTTAATGAAATTTTGGCGGATCGTCTTTCGGTGCGTGAAGCGGAAAGCCGCGCGCGGCAGGTGGCGGGGAAAATGCTGGTGCCAAAAAAACGCATGGGGCAAGCGCAGGATCCTGAAATGCGCCAATGGCAAAACCGTCTGCAGGAGCGCTTGGGAACTAAAGTCCAGCTTCAAAAAATGGGGGACAAAGGCAAAATTATCGTGGAGTTTTTCTCTGATGAAGAGCTCCGCGGGCTTCTTGACAAACTCATAAAAGAAGTTTAGTTTTCAAGCACGTTCTTTCTATGAAAGGGAGAGTATAAGTGAAAAAACTTTCTGAATTTCAGGGAAATGTGTGCGGTCAATTTATTTTTATTAATGACGGAACTGTTACGCTTGGTGTCATTGAGGGATTTGTTCGTTCGGGAGCTCAGGCGGTTTACCCTGTACAACTGGAAATCAGAATGAGTACGACGGACAAACCACTGGTTAAATATATCGAAGATATCAAAGATGCTCTCATTCTCACTCCATGGGAAGTGGTTGCGTTTATCAATAGGGCAGTCCTGAAAGCCGCAGAGGCGACAACTAAGTTAAAGGCTGTTATGGGTATTATTGAAAGAATAGCCGACGGAAGCCTTTAAATTCAAAGATAGAGAAAGGAGATTTTTCATGCCAACACTTTTAACGCCCGAAACCTGCAGAGTGGGGTCATTCATCCGCTACCGAAAAAATGATGAAATTAAATACGCGATTATCCGCGGCAGAAGTCCCGAAAGAGTAACAGATGATGGTGTCAAACATCTGGCCATGTTGCTTCTTGAGTCACCGGATTGGGCACTGCCGGGTGCAAACGCCTTGATGGGTTTTAGCTTCGAACAGCTCGCAGGCGCTGAAATTTTAACAAAAAGCGAAGCTTTGAACGAGCTTTGCCAAACTGCAAAATTATTTGCAGAAGTAAGCGAAGCTCTCGAAGAAGAAAAGAAATTACGCGAAGAAATTTGGCAAGCGTTGAGACACGCAGGGGGCGAACTTTATAAACTCCAGCAGGTGGTACTACTGGAGAAAATAGGACATCCTGCGGACGGGGCGTAAGAAACCGAAAAGAAGGAGTAATTCCTTCTTTTTTATATTAGACCTACTGCGTAAAGATTTGCGTAACGAAAATCTTTACGCAGTAGGTCTATTGGTTTATAATTAACAAAATCCCCACGATCGTGGGGATTTTGTTAATTATAAACTTTGGTGGATTCGGGTATTCGGCATTGCCGCTGTTGATGTTATAGAAGTTTATAACTTACCTCTTCCACTCCTTTTATGGTTTTCAATTTTACCATGGTTTGCTCGAGGTCTTTGCGGCTTTTGAAGGGCGCTTGTATTATGATCACCGGCCAGGAACGGTGCTTGGTGTCCGTGGTAACGCTTTTTACGTTTATTTTTTGCTTCGCCAAAACATTGGTAACGTCGCGCAAAAGCCCAATGCGGTCTTGCACGGTCAAGCGGAGTTCTGTTAGTTCGCCGCCGCGCTTTTCAAACGCTTTTTCTTCCGAAAATTTTTTAAGCAGAGAAGAAACCGATTTTCTCGCGTGTCCGGTTTTTACGAATTTAAGCCAGTCCGATGACGGCTTTTTATTTTTTTGTGTTACGATTTCCACCACATCGCCGTTTTTAAGCTGATAGTCTAGTGATGTCATTTTGCCATTGACGCGGGCTCCGGTTGCGGTATTGCCGATGGTGGTATGCACGTTATATGCAAAATCAACCGGAGTTGATCCCTCCGGCAAATCAAATACATCTCCTTTTGGAGTTAGCACAAAAATCCTGTTTTTAAAAAAATCAATTTTCAAAGATTCCAAAAATTCGTCGGGATTTTCGAATTCTTTCTGCCATTCGCGAAGTTGTCCTATCCATGCGTACTGCTTTTTATTCATTAGCGCCGTATTTGCTTTCGCGTATTCTTTGGTATTGGCGCGTTTCAGTTCGGAATACGACCAGTGCGCCGCGATGCCGTTTTCCGCTTCTTCGTGCATTTCTCGGGTGCGCATTTGAAATTCAACCGGCCGTTCGTCCGGCCCGAAGACCGTGGTATGGAGCGAGCGGTAGCCATTTGGTTTGGGAAGCGCGATATAATCCTTGATCTTTCCCGGCATCGGACGCCAAAGTTTGTGCACAACGCCCAGCGCTCCGTAGCAGTCTTCGATCGATGGCAGGATAACGCGCAGAGCCACGATGTCGGCGATTTTTGCAAGATCCATGTCGTATTTTAGAAGTTTTTTGTATAAACTGTAGTAATGTTTTGCGCGGGCGTGGATATCTTGAAAGGGAATTTCTTCCCGTTGGAGTTCTTCGGCGAGTCTTGGCTTTAGCGTTTTTAAATATTCATCGAGATTTTTGTATTGTTCTTTAGTGGTGCGAATGAGCCAATCGTATTCTTGGGGGTAAACGTATGGAAATGCAAGATCTTCCAAATCTCCGGAAAGCTCGGTCATGCCGAGGCGGTAGGAAAGCGGCGCGTAAATATCGAGCGTTTCAAGCGCGATTCTTTTTTGCTTTTCCGGCGGTAAATGTTCCAGTGTTTCCATATTGTGCAGGCGGTCAACAAGTTTTAATAGCACGATACGAATATCTTCCGCGATGGCAAGAAACATTTTTCTTAAACTTTCCGCCGAGCGTTCAGTTCCTTTATAGCGGATTTTATCGAGCTTGGTAACGCCTTCCACGAGCACTGCTATTTCCTCTCCGAATTCTTTGCGGATGTCTTCTATGGAAATTTCGGTGTCTTCGCATACGTCGTGCAGGAGGGCTGCGGCAACGGTGGCGGCATCAAGATGCATTTCCAAGATCCGGCTCGCGGTGGCGAGGGGGTGTGTGATATATGGCTCCCCGGATTTTCTTTTTTGTCCTTTATGCGCGCGTTCGGCGAATTTATGCGCGCGTTCAACAAGCGCACAGTCTTCTTGCGGCCGGTTTTGTTTTATTAAGATTTCGCGGATAGCATTGACATTCATTACATTTTATATTACCATAACTACAGTTTTTTACAAAGAGAGGCGACAAATGAATAAAGATACCGCGCGTCTTGTTGAAGTATGGAAAAAGATCGAGTCAGGCAAAAAAAATAAGTTTGTATCGATTGACTATGACAATATCGAGCGATGCGTCATTGATAATTTCGTAGCGGGAAAAACTATACTGCAAACTCCGGATTGGCGGATTGAAGGCGCATTGGCGCGTCACGATTGGGTGTTTGCGGCAAACAGCATCGTTATCAATGCGCTCAATTTTGCCTTCAATATTTTTGAAAAACCGGATACAAAATATCGGTGGAGAAAAAGCGGATTCAGCGGATCGCTCGCTATGGCGGAGCGATTTTATCACCTGTATGGCGAGCGAATTATTCAAGCGCACGATATTGCGCGCTTGAATGCATCGCATATGATACGGACAAAATATTTTCTTGACGGCGAAGAAGCGATTTCTTTGCGGGACACGCGGACAAGGTGTCTTATCAATATTGCCGAAGTTTTAGAGGAAGAATACGGAGGAAGTCCGTTAAATCTTTTAGAGGACGCATTGGTATGGGACGAAGAACGGAAGCGCAGTGTTTGGTATGCTTTTCATGATGGAAAAGGGTTGGTGGAACTATTGATCAAAAAGTTTCCCATCGCATACGGCGATGCGTGGAAAATGGCGGACGGTACGGAAACTTACACGCTAAAATTCAACAAAAAAGCCCAGCTTGTGGCGCTCTTGCTCTATGGCCGCGGAAAAACTTCATATGTGCTTCCGCCGCTTGTCGACATTAATGAAGTGGGCCAGCTTACGGACTATCAGGTGCCAAATGCTTTGCATGCGCGGAGGATATTGAGGTATAATCCCGTGCTTGCGGCAAAGATAGATAATTGGCAGGAAATAAACGCGGGGAGCAGGGAAGAACTGGAAATCCGCCTTGCAACAACGGCGGCGTGCGTTGAATTGCTTGATCAAATCAACAAGTGCCCCGAAATAAATTTTGAGCCATCGGTTACGCTTGCGGATCTTGATTATTGGCTCTGGGTGAAGGGAAAACAATCCCCGTTTCGTCCACATCTGGTGCGGACGAGCGCGTACTAAGAAACAGCAGTTTGAACAAAAGTCCCTATTACCCGGGACTTTTTTCTTTTGCTTCTTCGTTTTCTTTTCTTGGATCGGTCCATGATGCAAAGTCGCAAGCGGGGTAGCGGGAGCATCCAAAAAATATTTTTCGGCGTTTGGTGCGTTTGACGATAATATCTCCTTCAACGCATTTGGGGCATTTCATGCCGATGGTTTCCGGTTCCTGTTTTATTGGTTTGGTAGTTTTGCAGTCGGGGAAGCCGGAGCATGCCAAAAATTTTCCGAAGCGGCCGAGCCGCACGATCATCGATTTCCCGCACTTTTCGCAGATTTGATCGGTGGTTTCCAACACTTCGTGTTTTTTCACTTCTTTATATTTTTCTTCCAGTATTTTTTCGAAGGGTTCGTAAAATGCGCGGATGACCGGCTGCCATTCTTTTTCTCCTTCCGCGATTTCATCAAGTTCGTCTTCCATTTTAGCGGTAAATTGGATGTCTACCACGCGCGGAAAATGCTCGACCAGAAGGTCATTTACGATTGTGCCGGTTTCGGTGGGTCTTAAATGTTTTTTCTCGTCGCGCTCAACATAGCGGCGTTCCTGGATGGTGGCAATGGTAGGCGCATAGGTCGAAGGGCGCCCGATGCCGTATTTTTCAAGCGTTTTTACCAGTGTGGCTTCAGTGAAGCGCGCGGGAGGCTCGGTGAAGTGCTGAAGCGGTGAAAGTTTTTGGAGTGCGAGCGGTTCTTTTGCTTCGATAAGCGGGAGTGTGGTCTCGGAAAATTTCAAAGGATACGCTTTTAAGAAGCCGTCGAAAGAAAGCGTTTGTCCGGTAACGCGAAACGTAGTGTCGGCCGCGGCGCTGATATCCACAGAGGTGCTATCAAAAATTGCCGGAGGCATTTGTGTTGCCATAAAGCGGCGCCAAATAAGTTCGTACAGTCTGAACTGTCGTTTTTCCAAAAACGGTTCGACAGACTTTGGCGTGCGCGAAGGATCGGAAGGACGGATTGCTTCGTGCGCTTCCTGCGCGCCTTTTGATTTTGTTTTAAAACGGCGTGGCGCGGGAAGGTTGTATTTGTCTCCGAATTCGGATTTTATAACAGCATGCGCCATTTTGAGTGCGTCTTCGCTCAAATTTACGGAGTCGGTGCGCATATAAGTGATAAGTCCGACAGGACCCTCTTCGCCGATGTCGACGCCTTCGTACAATTGCTGGGCATACATCATGGTTTGCTTCGCGCTCATGCCGATTTTGCGAAATGATTCTTGTTGGAGGGTTGAAGTAGTGAAGGGAGGCAGAGGGTTTCGGGACACCGCTTTTTTCTCGACCATATCGACGATCCACGGCGAATTTTCAAGCTTTGCGAGAATGTCCTCCGCTTCTTTTTGGTTTTTAATCGCAAATTTATCGAGCGTTTCTCCTTTTATTTTTACGAGCGTCGCGTCAAACGGAGTTTTGTCTCCGGTTTCTTTTGTCAAAGTTGCCGTGATATTCCAATATTCCTGCGGGACGAATTTTTCAATTTCGCGTTCGCGCTCCACGATCAAGCGAACGGCGACCGATTGCACTCTGCCGGCGGAAAGTCCGCGATATACTTTTTTCCATAAAAATGGCGAAAGTTTGTAGCCAACCAGCCGGTCAAGCACACGCCGTGCCTGCTGTGCGTTTACTAGCGGGATATTGATGGCGCGGGGATGCGCGAGCGCTTCCTCGATTGCGCGTTTGGTGATTTCGTGGAAAACAATCCGCTCAATGATATGAGGAGTTTTTTCTTCGGACGGGGTTTTTGTTTTTTTCTTCGATTTTTTATCAAGTTCAAGCGCGCTCACCAAGTGCCAAGCGATAGCTTCTCCTTCGCGGTCTTCATCGGTTGCGAGTACGATGCGGTCGGCGTGTTTCGCTTCTTCTTTCAGTTTTTTGACTACACGGTTTGCTTTGCGGGGGATAATGTATTGCGGCTCAAAATTGTGTTCGACATCGACGCCCAGCTTTGACGATGGCAAATCTCGCGTGTGCCCGAAGGAAGATTCCACGATAAAATCGCTCCCGAGAAAGCGGGAGATGGTGCGGGCTTTTGTGGGAGATTCTACGATTACAAGACTTTTAGACATTTTTTAAAATTAAATTTTCTGATATGTATCTTGCCCCAAGTTTCTTATATACCCATTAAGTTCAAGCCGTGAAATTGCGGCATTTATAACCGAGCTTTCCAATCCGGAGCGCTCCTTTATGGCATCAAAAGAAAGCGGTTCTTCGAGGAACGTTATAATTATTTGATCAACTTCATTTTGAGGCTCCCGGGACATTCTCTCGCTTTGAGTATACGATAATCCGAGCTCATCTAACAGGTCTTTCGGTTCGATGACCAATTTTGCGCCTTGCTGTATGAGAAGGTGCGGACCTTTTGAAGTGGGAGAGAAAATAGAGCCCGGTACCGCAAAGACTTCGCGATTGTGCTCGAGTGCAAAGTGCGCGGTGATCAGCGCTCCCGAGCGCTCGCGCGCTTCTATGACGAGTACTCCTCGCGAGAGTCCCGAAACAATTCTGTTTCTTTGAGGGAAATGTTCTTTTACCGCCGGTGTTTTCGGCGCGTATTCGCTCAACACGGCGCCTCCGGATTCTACGATCTTTCGTGCGAGCATGCGGTTTTCTTGGGGGAAAATGGTATCGCGGTCAATTCCAGAGCCTAATACTGCAACAGTTTTACCTTTTATGTCAAGAGTGGTGAGGTGTGCCACTGTGTCTATGCCGATGGCAAGCCCGCTTACGATCCCAAGCCCCGCTTCCGCGCATGCGCGCGTAAACACTTCGGCGGTTTCCCTGCCGTAGGTGGTGGGACGCCGCGTGCCGACAACGGCAATGCACTGGTTCTCGGGAAGCTTTCCTTGCATATATAAAACAACCGGCGGTTGCGGTATTTCTTTGAGTGGTGCGGGATATTGAGGGTCATTTTCATGAATGAAAGAAATTTGCGCGCGTATAAGACTTTCCATCTCCTTATCGGGATTGAGCGAAGGTTTTTTCCAAGCGATGATGCGTTCGGCGCGCGCTTCCGAAAGCGCTTCCTTAAGTCCGCTGGGGGTTGCATGCCACGCGGCCTCAAAGGAACCGAAGTAAGACTTCAGTGTGCGCAGTGTTGCGGGGCCGATGCCGGGGATTGTGTTGAATGCATGAAGAAATTTAATGTCGGTAGTCATAACCTACACTACTATATTGTATTTTACACCTTGTGTCATGTGTGAATTTCTCTGCTTGTGCGATGGCGGGGATAATCGTATTCTGGAGGCGGAACTCAAGCTCTTTCAAAATTGGAGTATCGTCATGAGCCGTTTGTCTAAAAAAATAATGATGTTTTGCGTGTTTCTGCTTGGTCTTTTTTATGTTCCGCACGATGCGCATGCGGGCGGATCTTTTTGCGAGGAACCGTTTTCCGGTTTGGTGCCAGACGGGAAGTACGATTTTTCCCCGGTGCTTTTTCCCGGCGGATGGGAAAAATTTGCGAGTGACTGGCCGCGTATTTTTGCATCAGGAACTCCGGTAAAGAAAAACGAGAAGGGCGAGGAAGAAGTCATGCAATTTGCACAGCGATCCGGCCGTGTGATTGTAGTGCCTCCGCATCATATTATCACTCCGTTTCATGTTGTTGATCTTTTGTCTTATGCCGTACGGCGTCCCACGCCTTTTGGAATTATCGAAGTCGAAGAGAAAGCTGATGGCATCCGCAATGAGTCTTACTGGCTCCAGCTCGCCGCCGGAGCTCCGCGGATTCAACTGAAAAAAATAATAGGATTTGCAGATATAGATACGGCATTATTTGAAACCGCAGACATTACTGTGGCGCTTACGGCGTTTCTTCCTTTGGGGAAAAGCACAGAGCTTTGCTTGGGGCATACGTTGTTAGTGCTGGGAAGTCCCGCGCTTCTTGGAACGCACATTCGCGCAGGGATTGCTTCAGCATTTCATTTGATTCCGCAGGAGCTTGCGGAACATAAGCGGTTTGCGCCGCTTAAGTTTAATGTTTTTATAAGCATTTCTATCCCGATTGATATTGGAGACAGCGGGTCGCCGGTGGTTGCGCTTCGGGACGGTGCTCCGGAAATTATAGGCTTTGCAAGCAATGCGCTGCGCATTTCAAATTTGATGCACAATCTCAATATGGTTGTGCCGGTTAATGAAATTATAAAAAATATTCTGCAAGCAAGCGGAATTGATTTGCAGAAGTTAAGCGAGGACTATTTTCATACGAAAGATTAAATCACCCTGTCCGGTTTTCGGACGGGGATTTTAATTCTTCGATCGCATTCCCGAGCATTTGGTAATACAAATTGAGACCTACTTTGTTGATCGAGCCCGATTGTTCGCGGCCCAAAATATTGCCCGCGCCGCGGATTTCTAGATCGCGGAGGGCGATTTCGTATCCCGATCCGAGCTTTGCATATTCTTGCAATACTTCGAGCCGTTCGAACGCGCGGGAGTGAGGGATCGCCTGTTTTTTTCTTTTTGGTGCGCCATTGTTTTGCGGTACGGTTTGCATTATGCGCGGGGGATAGAGGAAATAAGCAAATGCTTGTGCACTGCCCCTGCCGATGCGGCCTCGAAGCTGGTGCGCCTGCGCGAGGCCGAGGCGCGTGGCGTCGTCTACTATTAATGTATTGGCATTGGAAATATCCAGTCCGTTTTCGATAATGGTAGTGGCTAAAAGCAGATCAAGCTCGTGATTGCGGAATTTTTGCATAACGCTTACCACGCCTTTTTCATCCATGCGGCCGTGAATAATGCCGATACGGATGCGGTACGATTTATTTTTTGCTAAAAGAGTTTCCATTTTTTCTTTCACGCGGCCGAGCGTTTCTATGCGGTTATGAAGAAAATAAATCTGGCCTTTTCGGGAGATCTCCGCTTCAATTGCACTGCGGATAGTTTTTCGGGAATACGGAAGTACGTATGTTTGTATGGGAATGCGTTCTGGGGGCGGCG
>JACOYX010000004.1 GCA_016181585.1 Candidatus Sungiibacteriota bacterium
TCTTTGAGCATATTTTTAGCACTATTTTATGTCTATTGCACAAAAGTAGCTAATCTTGTGCACTACAAGTAGTATAATGCACAAAACAAGGAAATGCAATGGCCGGATAACCTGGGAAATACAGCGCGGCCACTGGTACGGCCACTGCAACCATTACAAAAACTGCCAACAACGGGAGTTTGTCCGGCAGGAAGTCTTGGATGCGCAGTTGATAGAAACAATCAATACCTTAAATCCCAAAGGCGAGCAGGCCGTGGAAAGCATGCTCACTTGGGTCCAGGAAGCTCTCAAGGAAAGCCATAGCGAGGAGATAGAATTCCGCGACAAGTCCACGGCCGAGCTCAACCGCCGGTATGAAGTGGCGACGCAACGGCTAGACAAGATATACGATGACAAGATCGACGAGAAAATCAGCGAGGACTTTTACAAAAAGAAGTACGAGCAGTACAAAGTCGAGCAGGAACAGATACTGGACAGCCTTAATAAGCACAAAGATGCCAACCTGAAGTATTATGAGATGGGTGTGACGGTTCTGCAGGTGGCCAAGCAGGCATGGAAAATTTACATCAACCGGGACAAGACGGAGATGGTAGACGACAAGAAACTGCTTTTGTCCCTGATTTTTTCGAACACCACGCTAAATGGCAAAAAAGTCGAGGCTTCCTTTCACAAAGCGTTCAAAATCATCTTTGACCGAGTCGGCGAGCTTATGGGAGAGAAAATAGACCAAAATAAAATATTCGAACATCTGAATAAGCCCGTAAATAAAGAGAAAAGCCCCATATGGCTCCGGCGGCAGGGTTCGAACCTGCGACCTTCTCGTTACATGTAACCCACTACTTTCATAATGGCATGGACTATATCTTTGCCATATTCTCAAAAAATTTTGAGAATTTAGGCACTCTGGTATCTAGTCTCTACGGCGTCCCCCCATTTTCAAAAAAAACGAGGGTTCCCACGGTATTACCCATTCCTGATATATAGGAATTAGGGCTTCACCGTTATCCCAGAGAGTTCATTCCTAAATTTCTTTAGGAAGCTGCGTAAACCGCAACACAGCGAGCCGCTCTACCACTGAGCTACGCCGGAATACTTTATTAAATCATAGGACTATTATATCTCAATACTATTTATCTCGCAAGTGGGTTTTTGGGACAGCTATTTGTTTTTTTAAAATATGTGCTATGGTTTTTTGAGTTCTTGGGTTGGGGGGGGGGTATTATGAACCAGCAATTTGTATGGAGCTCTCCCTACGATGAGTATATCGTATCGTTTTCAGAAATGCTTACCGAAGAAGAAGCAAGAGTAATTATGGAAACATGCGGCGTCACGCTCGCAAATTTTATGAAAAAGCTTTCTATGGCAGTGGCATATGTACCCCGTAAAACCAGCGCGGAAGTGCTCAATAAACTGGCAAATCACCAAAAAACAAAAACTATTCACTCCAATAAGAGTTAAAAAAACCTATCCCGCTTAAATAAAGCAAAACCCGTTCCGGAATTCAGAAACGGGTTTTAACATCTCTCAATAACTCTCCAATTTTTTTGCGGTATCGTGCATACGGATGCGCTCAAGGGCTTTCGCTTCAATCTGGCGGATGCGCTCGCGAGTTACTCCAAATTCTTTGCCCACTTCCTCAAGTGTATGCGTTACGCCGTCTTCCAATCCAAACCGCATGCTTAAAATTTTCTGTTCGCGCGGTGTAAGTTCGCTGATAATCGTCATCAACTGATCGCGCAAAAGGCGACGTGCCGCAACCTGCGAAGGTGAGAGCGTTTTTTCATCGACAATAAATTCGCCAAGCACCGAATCCTCATCATCCTCCCCCACAGGCGCTTCAAGTGATACGGTGTCTTGCTCGATTTTCTCTATATGCCGGACTTTCTCCACCTCAAGTCCCATTTCGGAGGCAATTTCTTCCGCAAGCGGCTCGCGCCCCAAATCCTGGAACAAGCGGCGCTTCACCTGCTGATATTTCGAAATAGTTTCCACCATGTGCACCGGAATGCGAATAGTCCGTGCCTGATCCGCAATCGCGCGCGTAATCGCCTGGCGGATCCACCATGTGGCATACGTTGAAAATTTATAACCCCTTCTATAATCAAATTTTTCTACCGCCTTAAAAAGGCCGATATTTCCCTCCTGAATCAAATCAAGCAGGGTTAAGTGCGGCGAGCGGCCGACGTAACGCTTGGCAACGGAAACCACAAGGCGCAAGTTTGCCTGCAATAATTTCTTACGCGCTTCTTCATCGCCTTTTTCAATGCGGCGCGCCAAATCTTTTTCTTCATCGCCAGTAAGGAGCGAAATCCGCCCGATCTCGCGCAGATACATCTGCACCGAATCCTGCGAGAGCTGGTCGAAGTCGATCATGTCGTCTTTCTTTTTTTTCTTGGCGGTTTTTGCATCCGGCGATTCTTCGATAAAATCTTTCGTCTCAAGCACTTCTATATTTTCCGCAGTCAGTTTGTCGTACAAATCTTCAAGAAGCAAAATATCTTCCTCGATATGAGGAAATGCATAAAGAATTTCAGCATAGGTAACAAAACCGCGTTCCCTGCCGCGTTTTAAAATAACCTGTATTTTTGCTTCCACCTCCGCCGCGCTGTCCCTTTTTACCGGCTGTTTCAAAAGCTTCACTTTTTTAGCCGGCTGTTTTTCTGCGGATTTTTCTGATGTTTTCGTGGGTTTTTTTGCGGCTATTTTTTTCTTTGTCGCCATGTATAAAGATATAAAAATTAGTTGAGTTTGCTAAGAGCCGCCGAAAGCTCTTTAAATGTTTGGAGGAGAGGCTCGACCTCGCGCTCCCTAGAGATTCCCTGATGTTCTATATTTTTTATCTCGCCTCCCACCCGCGTAAGCTCGTCTCTGATGCAGGCTTTCTCCAGTTCGCAGGCAGAACTCATGAATTCCTGATGAAGATCGTCCACACTATTTACAATAGCCTCCCCTTTGAGCGAAAGCAAGCTCAATGCGTCGCGATGCGAAGCGGCAAGCTCCCCCGCCTTCTTATCCGTTAAAAACTGGAATAGATCGTTGTGGAAAGCAGAGAGAAACACAATGCGTGAATATTCATACTCTGGTGCGATGTTTTTCTCGCGCATGATGGCAAGAAGCGAAATGAGGCGATCTTCCAAAACTTCACGGCGCGACACTTTTTTTCTCTCTTCTTCTTTTTCCGGGCGACGCAAAATGTCAGGATGTAAAGTTTTTTTATTTATCTCTTTCCATACCGCATCTTCCGGCGTTCCGAGGCGCTCCGCCACCGAGCGCACCCAATGCGCTTTTTCTATTTCATTCGGCAACGCGGCAATATGCGGCAGAATCATGGCGGCAATCGCCTTTTTCCCTTCCGCACGCTCCGTACTGAAATTTTGAAACGCTTTGTCAAAATAAAATTGAATAACGCTTTTTGCCTCTTTTACCGCCTGTATCCACTGCGTGGAGTTTTCGAGCACTGCATCGGCCGGATCTTTTCCTGAGGGGATTTGCGCAATTTTTCGCATAAAATCAAATTCGGCGGCGAGTGCAAGCGAGCGCTTGGTTGCGGAATCTCCCGCAGCGTCAGTATCGAAAGAAAATACAATATGCTCCGCAAGGCGTCGAAGCATTTTCAGTTGTTGATGCGTGAGTGCCGTTCCGGAAACCGCTACTGCATTTTTCACTCCCGCTTGATGCGACATCACGCAGTCCATATATCCCTCTACAATCACCGCTTCATTTTTTTCCCTGATTTCATGCTTTGCTTTGTCGAAGCCGTAGAGAACGTTGGATTTGTCATAAATCGGCGTTGCGGGGGTGTTTACATATTTTGCCTCAGTTTTTTCCGGATCTTTTGGGGATCCCGACGGCTCAAAAATACGTCCGCCAAAACCAATAACACGGCCATTGGCATCAACAATAGGAAACATGATCCGGCTCCGAAACCGGTCGTACCACGAAGCTCCGTCCTGCGAACGCGCCGCGAGACCGGCTTTTTCAAGTTCTTCTTTTTTAAATCCTTTTTTTACCAGAGCGTTCGTGAGAAAATCCCAGCTTTGCGGAGCAAAACCGACTCGAAAAAGACGCACCGTCTCTTCCGTCATACCGCGTTTTTTTAAATATTCTTTTGCCGGTGCGTTTAAAAGAAGCGTGCGTTCAAAAACTTTTGCCGCCGCTTCGCAGGTATCGTAGAGTCGATTCCGTTCCGAACGAATAGCCGGGTCTTCGCGCTTGAGTTCCACTCCTGCTCGCGCCGCAAGAAGCCGCAAAGCCTCCGGAAAATCGTGCCCCTCGATTTCCATGATAAATTTAAAAACATCGCCGCCTTTGGAACAGCCGAAACAGTGCCAAATTTGCCGCGAGGGAGTGACATAAAAGGAAGGTGTCTTCTCGGAATGAAAAGGGCAGTTCGCCTTAAAGTTCACTCCCGATTTCTGAAGCCGCACATAGCCTTCCACCAGATCAACAATATCGATACGAGATTTTATTTCTTCAATAGGAGAAAACATATGGTTAAAAGCAGAACTAAAAACAACTCCAGCATAGCAAAAATGGAGCTCTTTCGCAACAATAAAAACATCACCGCTCAGCAACCTCCTTCAATTTCGCTGAATGTATAAACTTGGCAGAGGCGAGAGAATTCGCCTCTCGCTTTGATAGGCTCTAAACCCTCGCCTCCTTCGGGGCTTCGGCGCTAATGTCGGCTAAAAGAATATTAGCTTTCCGGATAAAATGGAGGGTATTGGACGAAGTTAGAACCTGTTTTCAGACTGTCACCACGATGTTTTATATTCCAAAATTATCTTTGACGGGAGTAAAAATCAACTAAAAATCTATAAAATGCGGATACGATCGCGGAATAGGTTCGTGCACCGTTCGCAGAACGACCCATTGATGGCGTTCATCCGAAGGCGCCATTTCTTCGATTTTCCACCCCAAATTGCTCAGACAAAATGACACGGCCTTGGCGACAGCCGGAGCCTGATAATCATCGGCGAATATCACTCCTCTGGGGCGCACAAGACGCCCAAGATAAATCAAATCGAGAAATACTCGATCAAAAAGGTGGCTGCCATCTACGAACGCGAGGTCAAACTGCCGTCCTTCACTCACAAACTTTGGAAGTGCTATTTGCGATTCTGTTTTTGTGTGCTCTATAAAATTCAAAACTCCAGCCTCTTCAAGCAACTGCAACCCGCAATCTTTGAAATGATGCTGAAATGGGTCAATGGTAATATGATGTGCATTTTGGTCGCCATTCGTGAGAAGTCCTTCGCATATGTGAAGTGCTCCTAAACCCCACGCTAAACCGATTTCAATCGTTTGTATTGCTTTTTCTTTGATAACCCAGTTTCGCAATGCCTCGCCCTGGACTGCATTTATGGCGACAGGGGAAATGTCGTTAACTGAATTATCAGAGCGCGCAACCACTTTGCCATTATGAAGTACACGTTCAATTACTGAACGTATACGCTGTAACACAATATCATTGTTTGTTATTTCGGAGTCCATGCTGTTCATTATCTGATAATTTTGACCTCCAATATTTATCAAGATTCTCCAAGGTTACATAGGTATCCATCTCGCCTGCGAAAAAACTTTTTATATCATCAGATGAGTGAATATAGGAAGCGCGTGAAAGCCATTGTTTGTTTTTCACCCTTTCTGCAACGGTACATTTTAAAAAATCCAACTCTCCGACATCTATCTGAATTACTCTGCCTTGTGAGTCAATACCGCTGTTCGTGGCGAAATTAAAAATACTGTCGGAACAACCATACTGCCAAAGCTTTAAAATTAATTGGATATATTGTGTAAGGATTTTATTGATTTCACTTTTTTCATGTTCCTGAAAATACAGAAGAAGTGGCGTTGCAAAGTCCTGCTCATAATTAATTCCATCCAAGAAATGTATATTTCCCGTGAGGTACGCTGGCATATAGGGTAGAATGCTCTTAAACTTTTGTACATCCTCATCGCTCGTGTGTGAAATTCGGCGCATTTCCTGATAGCTTAAAACTGGATTAAAGCGCATTTTTTTATTCTTTTCAAAAAACTTCGGCATGAAAAAAATGCGACAAAAACTGTCAATCGGGGTACGCTTTATTTTTCTCACCCGCCTGCTACCGACATCATAAACGCGGTATTGCCATCCTTTGCCGATAAGTTTCATTGCTTGTTTAATAGCATGTAATTGTGCACTTAAACCACACTAATTAGTTTCAAAGGCTTAAAAATTTCACTCTCTCTCAAAAATATCAGAAACTGAAAAATAGAGTATTTATTAGGGTGTTTAGGTGAGAGTCCTATTGGCAAGACAGTCTGGCTGGGCTTCGGCGCTAATGTCGGCTAAAAGAATATTAGCTTTCCGGATAAAATGGAGGGTATTGGACGAAGTTAGAACCTCGTTGATAGAAAGTGTTACCAATTAGCTCCATATTATTCTATACCACGATGCTTGTTCTTGCCAGTGGCTAAACTTGACATTTTTATCTACTATGCTATTATATGTATAACATCGTTCCTTCAATTTTTATAAAGCAGTTTGAGACGAGTATTCTGGTTATTTCTTCGTAAGAGATACACAGAATACTCGTCTCAACAAGGTGCGAGTCCAATGCTATTCGGTGTTGGCACAAAAACCAAAGGAGGTTGTCGCCATGATGACACAACATGTTGTTTCAAATGACGACCTAGGGATGGTGAATCGCCGTCGCTGGGAAATCGAACGCCGCATGATGGAGGGTACACTTGATC
The DNA here is from genome assembly GCA_016181585.1 of Candidatus Sungiibacteriota bacterium. GTDB lineage: Bacteria > Patescibacteriota > Minisyncoccia > Sungbacterales > HO2-52-23 > JACOYX01. Next base: position 6,739 of record JACOYX010000004.1, read on the forward strand.
CGAGCTTCGTCGCTCGGAACTTCCAGCTCACGGCAGAAGGCGTCTCACTACAACCGGCCGTAACCATACCCGCCATCGTTTCGCCATTTTTCGCGAATGAGGAGGTGGCATCTGATCTGGTCTATCCAACCGGCTATGCGGTTAAACCGATGTGCGAGCAACTTATCCCACTGGTCCCACACTTCCCAAAACTAAATCCTGACCCAATTCTGTCCTGCGCCAAGGAACTTCCACAGCTCCCTGTCGGAGCCGAAGGTGCATTCGTGATTCCGAAGTGGCAGAAAGTCGCCGCAACCTACAACGATGCAACGGAGATGGTGCTTTTCGCTCTCGCCAAGACCCGCATATTAAATAACTGGCGGCAAGGCAAGCTCGGCCAGAAGTATCTCAAGCTCTCGGAACGCACTGAGCGGGCACACCAAATGCTCGATCAGAAGTATCCGGGCGACTACTTGCTGATTTTCGCACAACTCGGGCTTACGTGGCGCGGCCGTTCGGTCAGAAAGGTGCGCGTCAACTACGCGCCGCACGAATTCGGGCTTGGACCATACGAGACTGGAATAATCCTGATCTCGCATCCAGAACGCCTCAGTGGAAACTCAGGCGAGCTTTGCATGGACTGTCCGGGTGGAGAGTACGCTCCTCCGGAGGCCAATGGTCGGTTCTCGGGCGCGCCGTACTTCGGTGGGCGCGATGGCGAGTTGCATTTCGGCACGGGCAGTGTGGACGGCCCGTGCTCCGATTTCGGTTATGCTTCGGGCTTACTCCCGCAGTAGCCCTTGTCTCCTTGAACGCTTGAGTCTTTTGTTTTTTTGATCCTTGTTTTCGCCGCAACTAGGGCTATCCGTACATACGGATGGCCCTTTTTCATTTTTATGTTTTTACTTTTAACTTTTCTTCTTTTACCCATATTTCTCCTGGTATTTCAAATACCCTCAAAACGTCTTTTCTCTCAAATGGACTAAAATAACTATCAATAATTTTATGCAAGATTTGTACCGCCTTCAATGAATCAGGCTGAGGATCAAAAGCTGATTGGAAATGAACCGCTCTGTTGCGAATATCAAGCAAGTTCTTAAACCAGCTTCCTTGATTTGGAGTGAGTAAATTCCACGCTCGCAATACTTTCATATTTGATTCAAACGACTGCAAATTTTGATTACGAGAGTGAACATACTTTTTTAATTGAGCATCCAAGAGGGATTGATCATATAAATCTCTCATTTTGATAATGAAAAGATTCACCAATCTCTCAGCCAAAGTCGTACAGGAGGTAGCAACAGGATAAAAGGAGCCAATTATATAAGAATTGATTATCTCTTCAAAATATTGATCAAAATCGTAAACCAACCATAACTTTGGTTGATTAATCTCATTTTTGCGATTGATCTTATTTTCGACGTCATGTACTCCATAAAAAGTGGATATCCTTTCTCTGTCTTCGCTCTTAGTGAACGGTGCGTTTTTTGTAAAATCAATGCGAAAACTGCTAACCCTGAGGAGTCTTTTTATATTCAGACAAGCGAGATTAAGGGTTAAACCAGAATCAATATCTTTTTGGGGAATATTGTAGGAATGACTTTCACTGCATCGGTCGCATTTAATCGCTATTTCATTATATTTATTCATATTCAATAGTCGCTGGAGGCTTTTGGGTTATATCGTAGAGCACTCGATTTACTCCTCTCACTTTGCCGATAATTGTGCTGGAGATCTTTTCCAACAACCCATTCGATATTTTATGCCAATCGGCGCTCATGCCGTCTATCGAATCAACTGCACGGAGTGCGATGACATATTCGTAGGTTCGGCCGTCGCCCATGACTCCAACAACCTTGACTGGAAGGAGGGCGGCAAACGCTTGCCAGATTTTTTCGTATTCTCCAGCTTTCCTTAATTCTTCAATAAACACAGCGTCGGCTTCTCGCAAGATTTGAAGTCGTTCTTCGGTAATTTCTCCGACAATACGTACCGCAAGCCCTGGGCCGGGGAATGGGTGTCGCCAGAGTAATTCTCTCGGAAGTCCGAGGGTCAAGCCTACTCGTCGCACCTCGTCTTTGTATAAATCTTTTATAGGCTCAAGGATTTTAAAACCCATCTTTTCGGGAAGTGTAAGATTGTGATGGCTTTTTATTTTTGCGGCGGTCTTTGACGTGGAAGCAGACTCGATACGATCAGGATAAATTGTTCCTTGAGCCAGATATGCGATTGAATGCTTTTTGAGTTCATTCTTGATTGCCTTTTCAAATACTTCAATAAAACCATGTCCGATGATTTTTCGCTTCTGTTCCGGATCAGAAACGGCCTTTAATCGTTTTAAGAAAAGCTCGCTCGCATCAACAACATGAAGTTGCTTAAATCCATTCTTGCGCAGGTATGAAGCTACCTGTTCAACTTCTCCTTTGCGTAGGAGACCAGTATCTACAAAAACTGCATGAAGACGATTACCAATGGCGCGATGGATGAGGGTTGCGGCTACAAGTGAATCAACACCGCCAGAGATACCTACTACGACATGCCTGCTTCCAACCTCATTCTTAACCTCTGCAATGATGTTTTTTGCTACTGAGCTGATCTTCCAATTCTTCTTGGCTTTACAGATTGAAAAAAGGAAATTCTTGAGCAATTTTTCTCCGTGCTGAGTATGAGTGACTTCCGGATGGAACTGGATGCCGTAGAAGTTATTCTTTGAATCAGCAAAAGCTGCATATTTGCAACCAACAGTAGATGCTGTTTGTTTAAACCTTTTTGATAAGACTGATACTTGGTCGCCGTGAGAAAACCACACAACTTCTTTTGAGGAGAGCGCCTGAAAAATTCCTTTCTTGTCTTTAATACTTAAAATCTCTTTACCGAACTCTCGATGTTTCCCTTTGGTAACTTTGCCGCCAAGTATGTGCGCCATGACTTGATGCCCGTAGCAGATGCCCAGAATCGGAATACCGAGTTTGAATATTGCTTTGTCCGGTCGCGGGCTACCTTTTTCTAATACTGATGCAGGCCCACCAGAGAGAATGATGCCAATTGGATTATGCTTCAGAATTTCAGAAGCAGGAGTATCAAAAGGCAAAATCTCGGCTTTTACGCCGAGATCCCGCACGCGTCTTGCTATGAGATGGGCAAACTGACTTCCGAAATTAAGGATTATGACCATAGTAAATAATATCACTAATTATTGGACGATTGAACCTTATTTTACCACGGTTCAAACTTGGACATCTGGCGGAGGCGAGAGGATTCGAACCTCTGATGCCGGTTAAGGCATATTCGCTTTCCAAGCGAACGCACTAGGCCTCTATGCGACGCCTCCATGTTTTAATTCTTTCCATTCAAGTATTCTTTTGCTTTTTTGGCAAGATCCATTGCTTCCCGCATCACTGCTTGCGCCTGACCTTCTTCCTTAAAGCGCAAATTGAGCCGTTCGATTTTTTTGATCGCGCTTTCACCGGAGATGAAGTCATCGGGAATCTCTCCCTGCATGACAAGAAATTCAATACGCCCCAAAATTGACATAAGTTTTTCTTCCGGCCAAGGATCCTTTGTCCCTGATTTTTCAAAAGAATGCGATTCCATTTTTTCATATTACCAGCTTTTTACCATTTTTCCCAGCGGGAATGCCATCCGAAAAAATAAAAACCACTCTTATTCAAATATTCTTGAGAACATTGGAATAAGAGTGGTTGGTTTTTGGCGCCGCATATTGGAGACCTACCGCTTCAGAAAATATTTTAATTTGCCGATCGCAATACCTCGCATACCGATAGCATGTTTTTCTTCCCGCGCCATCTCACCAAATGTTTTTTCATGCCCCTCGGGTTTAAAAATCGGTCCCCACCCAAAATCTTTGTCTCCTGTGGGAGACACTATTGTCCCGCGAAGCGTGCCTTCGAAAAAATGCATGATACCGCTCGCATCGGCATACCCGATGATCGTTTTTGCTGTCGCGCCTGTGTTTCCCATTTTCTCCGCAAGCGCGGCGATATCTGCAATACCTATCGCTTTTTCAAACCACTTGATAAGCGGTCCCGGCAATGCACCGCCGAGACAATCGAGATAAAACGATGTGTCTTCCACAATATATTCGCTTTTCCCGTGCGCTTCTGCAGCAATTAATTTCTGCTCAATAATTTTCTTTGCGCTGATTTCTTGAATTTCGGGTAAATCTATATCGAGCTGTTCAATTTCCGGAAAAAACGACTGCACTTCCGCGAATTTGTTTTTGTTTCCGGTGATAAAATAGAGCGACATAGTTTTTTCTCCTTATCAGCTTACTGGTAAGCTTAGCTTCCAAGTTTGTTGTGTTTTCCTAAAAGAGCGGAGATTCGTTCTTCAACCGGCGGATGGGTTGAGAAGATTTTAATAAGCCACGGAGTTTTGCGGTTTGCTCTTTTATCCGCCCCAAACGGATTTTCAAAGAAAAGATGCGCTGTGGCATTGGTGGCCGTTTGCAAAGGCCGCGAATAGCCGCTGATTTTTTCCAATGCGGAGGCAAGCCCTTCGGGGTAGCGTGTCAGAAGCGCGCCCGAAGCATCGGCGAGAAACTCCCGTCGACGCGAAACCGCAAATTGGATAAGCATTGCAAAAATCGGTGCGAGAATAGAAAGAACAATACCTACCAAAACAAGCGAATTGCCATGCTTGCGATCGTCGCCACCTCCGATTCTGCCAAACCACATCGAGCGCATAAACATGTCGGAGAGGATGGATACAAACCCAGCAAGCACCACGGCAATGGTGGAAACCAGCATATCGCGGTTGCCGATATGCGAAAGCTCGTGAGCAAGCACCCCCTCAAGTTCGGTGCGGTCGAGAATTTCCAAAAGTCCGGTAGTAACCGCAATGGCCGCATGGTTTGCGTTTCTTCCGGTGGCAAATGCATTGGGACTTGGATCACGGATGATGTAAAATTTTGGCATGGGAAGCCCCGCGGTGATCGTTAGGTTTTCCAAAATGCGATAAAGTTCTTGGTTGATTTTTGGATCCACTGGTTGCGCATGGTGCAAGGCAAGCGCAATTTTATCCGAAAACCAATAGCTTATGATATTCATGAAAATACTAAAGAAAACCGCGATATAGAGAATGCCGGGGTTTTGGTAAATTTGCGCGAATATCCAGCCGATGCCAATAACAATCCCAAAAAACACAGTCATCAAAAGCCATGTTTTGCGGACATTTTTTGATTGTTGAGTGTAGAGCGTTGTCATAAAGATTTTAGCGGACGAGTTTATTATACCAGAATACTATATTTTTTCAACAGACCTACAGCGTAAAGATTTTCGTAACGAAATTTCTTAATTTAGAGACAAAATCGTTGAATAAATTTCGAGGCCTATCGGCTTAGATACTTCGTTCATTGGTTCACTCGGTGAATGTAAAAGTATACTTTTACATTCACCTCCCTGCAGAATAATCTTGAGTCGTTTCAGGTTGGCGATATCTTTGCTCGATATCTCACCCAAATCTTCCCACCCGAATTTTTGATCATAGAACTCGCCCAAAAACTCCGACTCGTAATCACCTTTCGCGGCGACGATCTCCTCTTGAGTCATCCCGACAAGTTCTGGCCATTGATTGCGGCGGAACTTCTTGTTGATATAGCCGTAAATTTCGCCATCGCGAGCGACAACCACATATCCAAGGATTGCCTCTTCGTCTAGATCCTTGCCCCAAAAATGTGTTCTTATCTTATAGAGTCTCATCGAAACCCCCCTTCGATTTACAGTTTAAACCGCCGATCATCAATATCTGTGTCTGCGTTTTTTCCAATTCTCTCCGCATATTTCGGATGTAGTCTGCAACCGCACCGAAGTCACGACATAGATGCGGCTGTTCATAAAATGAAACCTCAAGCCAACTGATGGCAATTGCAATGCTTTTAAGAAGCCCTTTTGCTAACTCAAAATTTTTTGGCGGAAATTGCGTATGCACAAAATCAAAAATTTTTCGCGCATTTGCAAAATTTACTCCGAGTACCTCTTCCGGCAGATAATAATCATCCAAAATTGAATGCATTTTTACCTCCTTACCTGCCGATAAATTTAACATTAATAATTATTATATGTCAACGCCCTATCAGCGCCACCACCATCCCGATAATCCCAGCAACGACGCTGATGATCCAAAAGCGCATGGTTACTTTTTCCGGCGGCCACCCCTTGGCCTCGAAATGATGATGAATCGGCGCGATCAAAAAAACTTTTTTTCCGCGGAAGCGTTTTGAAGCAAATTGGATTATATTTGATGCAACTTCGGCCATTAAGATAATACCGATGATTGGAAGCGCAAACACCGAATCAGTGAGAAATGCTACCACCGTGAGTGATGTCGTAAGTCCCAAAATGCCGGACTCTCCCATATAAAAACGCGCCGGGGGAATGTTATACCAAAGAAATGCGAGAAGCGAGCCCAACACCACGGCGGCAAAGGTTGCGATGTCTATCTGCCCGCGGAAAAACGCAATACCGCCGTATGCCGCAAAAATTGAACCGAACACCCCTCCCGCAAGCCCATCTATGCCGTCCACCACGCTTGAGGAAAACAAAATAATCATTGTTGCGATAAAAAGCGGAATATACCAAAGCCCGATATACAAATCACCGTAGCCGGGAATATAAATAGTGCTTGCGCCAAGACGATAATAAAACCACAGAGCACCCGCAAGCGCAATAAAAAAGACGACCAGTAAGCGATGCCGAAATCGTATCCCGCCGGCAACGTATTTCCCCTTCCCCCATACTTGGAAAAGATCATCCGCGAGCCCCAAAAAAGATGCCGCGATCATGGTAAAAAACGGGAGCCATGTCTGATTGCGCGAAAGAAAATTAGCTTTATCCCAAAACGAACTTTCGGTATATTTCGATAAAAGCCACAAGACCAGTGCGAGCACAACCGACGTAACCCAAATCAGCATACCCCCAAGACGCGGCACCGATGTTTCGCGGTCTTTATGAAGCGCGGCAAAAAGCGGCGTTTTGGTGCCGTCGGGCGCGGTATCGCGCACACTTTTTCTCCAAAGTTTATATTTATATAAATAATGCGTGAGCGCAGGTGTCCAGAGAAACGCCAAAATAAAAGAAATCCCGGCAAGACCGAAGACTTTTATGACATTTGCAATATTGTGAAGCTGGGATTCCATATCAAAATGCTTCTTCGAGCCAGTGAATTAATTTTCTGCCATCTTCAAAGCGATTTTCGGAGCCAAGTATGACAATAATCGCGGTATGCGATGGAGATACGGGATATAGGAGCACTAGCGTACCTTTTGCTTTATCGGTAAGCCCTGTTTTCCCGCCCTGAAGCGCGGGAAACTCTCCAAGAAGTTCATTTGTATTTTCAAGTGCATATAGCCGGTTTTCAATCGAGACTGCTTCATCGATTGATAGCTTGGTAATCTCCCATAATTCAGGATGCTCCCGTAAAATATATTCCGCAAGTTTTGAAAAATCTTCCGCAGTAGCCATGTGCCCATCCATATCGAGACCGGTCGGATTGAGAAAATGTGAATTAACCATGCCGGCATGCGCCGCAATCGCGCCCGCGCTTTCCAAAAAATGCGGCAGGCCATCCTCCGGATTATTTCCTGTTTTCGCCTTTTCTACCGCTTCCGCAAGCGCCCATGCAACATCGTTTGCGGATTCAATAAGCATAATACGAATTGCGGTATCGCGCTGAAAATGATCGCCGGTACGCACTTGGCTCATTTTTGGTCCAACCGCTTTCGCATTCTTTGAAATTTCAATTATTGTTTCGGGCGCTAAAGTTTCAAGCGCGGCCGCCGCTGTGATGAGCTTTGTAATGCTTGCCGGAGCAAGCGGCTTCCACTCGCGCTGATACGCGATCGGCGCCAAAAATCCCGCAAAACGAACCGAGTAAGCCTGTGCCGAAAGCTCGGGCGGAGACACGGCAGGTACCGGATTTTCGGGTTTTTTTTCTTCGCCCGCTTCCACCGCCGAAGCACGGCTTAACTCACTGCCGAATTGCGGCAGTCCGGTAGTGGTAACGGTCAACACAAGTACCAGCAAAAAAGTTCCGGCCACAAGCTGAATGCCTTCGCGGCGCTTTTTTTGAAAACGAAAATCCGCCGCTTCTCCGATAAGCATTGGATCCTCGCCGCCTTCAAACCACTGCACAGGATCGCTGATGTGCGGATCGGAAAAAAAAGTATGGTGATCAGGAATCATAAAAATTAAAAAAATCTACGAATTGTTTAAGACGCCGCATTAGTTGCCGCTTCTTTTACCACCGAAGCGAGCTCTGCGCGAAATTCCGCATAGCTCGGCAGTTCTTCTCCTTTTTTAATGCCTAAATATTTCAGCAAATCGAAACTTACGCGATAGAGAGGCGAACGCGCATCTTTCGGATTTTCTGTGCGCTCGACCAACCCGCGAAGCAGAAGATTTCTCATGGAAAACGAAGAATTCACCCCACGGATGTATTCTACTTCAGCGCGGGTAAGCGGCCCTTTATATGCAACAATAGCCAGAGTTTCCGCGGCGGCGCGGGAAAGTTCCTCGCGCATATCCCTTTTTATCAGCTCTGCGACATATTCGGCATATGCAGGATTCGTACCAAGCTGATACATGCCGTCTTTTTCCAAAATGACGAAACGATCAGTGCCATAAGCTTCCTCAAGCTCCCGCAAAGCCGCTTTAATTTCCGTCTCCTCTTCCTCAAGCAATTTTGCCATGTGCGCAAGCGCCATCGGCTCGCCGTAAGCAAAGAGCAGAGTCTCAACAATCGCCGGAAGATTTTTTTCTTTTATTATTCTTTTTGCAGTCATAAAGCTATTGCACAGACCCGGAACATCTGACTTCTATATCTTCAAAAAGACCTTTCTGGTCGAGCTCAACAAATTTCTGTTTTGCGAGTTCGAGAATAGCGAGAAAACTAATAATAACATCAACTTTTTCGTTGGTATTTTTCACAATCTCGGAAAAAGATTTGGTGATCGCTCCATCAAGAAATATGCGGATACTTGCGATGCGGTCTTCGAGCGACACAATGCGCCGTATTTTATCTTCAGCGAGTTTCTCCACTTTCGGTATGGCGGCAAGCAGTGATTGCACCACACCGCCAAGCAAATCGGCGGTAAGCCCCGAGGGCGGATAAAAAATCGGCTCCATCCCTGCATAATGCTCGCGCGTTACAATGCCGGCGCGGCGCTTTTCAAGCGTTTTCAGCCCGCCTGCAAGATCGCGAAACCGTTTATATTGCTCCAGGCGTTTCCCCAATTCGCCGATTGCCGCTTCATCTTCACGGGTAAGCTCGATCCCCGGCAGAAGCGAACGGGATTTTACCAACATAAGCTGTGCCGCCACTACCAGAAATTCCGCAAGCACTTCAGGATCTATTTTTTCAAGCGACCGCACATAGCGGATATAGTCGTCCGTCACTTTGGAGAGCGAAATTTCTGAAACCGCCAGTTTTTCAGTTTCGATCAATTCCACCAAAAGTTCCAGCGGCCCTTCAAATTTTTCCTGCCGTATCTCGAAGTTCATCCCATTAGAAGTTATAAAGTAAATAACTATAAAAAATAAAAAGTGATGTATAGACGCGCATTTGATTATAGCGCATTATATTATAGCTTCTAACAGGATTCACCTATGTAGTATAAAACAATCCAATAGGAGAGTAAACCAGAAGATTTATGTATGAACCAAAATTAGACCTACTGCGTAAAGATTTTTCTGCTGCAATTTCAATTCGCGCCAAAATCGCCTCAAAACTTTTTGGATTATCTTCCAGATGTGTCTCCTGAACAAAATCCGAACTTTTTACCAAACGAATCCAGACGAATAAAGCCGCCTCGCCGCCGCTCGCTATCCACTCGCCAAACAAATCGGCGTACGCCGACAGTGGATTAAAAAATAAAACAGCGAACAGAAAAGTGCGTACGCGCATTGATCGTCTCCTTTTTTGGAAAGATAAAAAAACTGCATATGCCAGCCCATAATACAGATACAGGCTTTAATATATGTAGTTTGCCGTAGATTAGTTTTTTATTGCGAAAGTCTTTAATTCAATTTATGCACTTGAATACCCAGTTCAGCAAGCTGTCGCGCATCTACTTCAGACGGAGCATTCATCATGGGATCGCGCGCAGTGCCGGTTTTGGGAAATGCAATGACTTCGGCGATGCTCGTTTCTCCAGCCAAAATCATTACGAGGCGGTCAAGCCCGGGTGCCATGCCCGCGTGCGGCGGCGCGCCATATTCGTACGCTTTTATAATATGTCCAAAACGTTCTTCAGTTTGTTCCGGCGTAAGACCCATAATTTCAAATACTTTTCGCTGGACATCGGGATTTGAAATACGCACGCCGCCGGAAGCGAGCTCAAAACCGTTGCACACCAAATCGTACTGCTGGGCGTGGATGTGTTCCAAGTCTTCACCGCGCATGAGTTTTTCCACATCTTCGGAACGCGGCGCGGAAAAGGGATTGTGCGCAAATGTTAAGCGTCCCGTATCCCCATCTTTTTCAAAAAGCGGAAAATTTACTACCCATGCAAAAGCAAGTGTGTCAGGATCTTTCGGATCCGTCCGCATATCAAATTTATCCGCACCAAACTTTTGCACCACTTCTTCATGCGTAAACACCGGAAACGGTTTATTTAAAATTTTTTTGCCGCATTCTTCCGCCACCACTATCATCATTTCTTCCACCACCGCCCGTACTTCTTTTTCTGTAACAAACGACATCTCCATGTCGATTTGGGTATGCTCGTACTGCCTGTCTCCCCGCAGATCTTCGTCGCGAAGACACCTTGCAATCTGGTAATATTGTTCAAAGCCTGCCAGCATCAAAAGCTGCTTATATTGTTGCGGAGACTGGGGAAGCGCAAAAAACATCCCGGGATATTTTCTTGAAGGAACCAAAAAATCCCGCGCTCCTTCGGGTGAAGTTTTGGTTAAAAGCGGCGTCTCTATTTCCACAAACCCCTTCTGGTTTAAAAATTCGCGTATCTGCGTAGCCACTTTATAGCGCAATAAAATATTTTTTTGCATGCGCGCGCGGCGCAAATCGAGATATCGGTATTGCAGACGCGTCTCCTCGTCTATTTCGCGTCCGTCGCTATCGAGCGGAAGCGGAGGAGTTTTTGCCTCGCTCAATACTTCAAATTTCATGGCTTCGATTTCAATAGTTCCGGTGGGAATCTCCGAATTTTGCATGCCCTTCGGGCGCTCGTTTACTTTTCCTTCAAGCGCAATAACCCACTCCGGACGCAGACGGTCGGCTTCTTTTAAAAGCTCTTTATTGCCGGGAGTGAAAACCACTTGTACATAGCCCCAGCGATCGCGAAGATCAAGAAAAATAAGTTTGCCGTGATCGCGGCGCGCGGAAATCCAGCCCTTTAAAAGCACTGTTTCACCGATTTTATTCGGCGTATCTTTGGTGAGAGTTCGCATATATAAATTATAATAAAATATAGGTGAAAAAGCAAAAAAGATTATGCTCTAATCATAGCATTTTCTAACCGATTTGTAAAGTATTCAAAAACATTATTTTATCGGCAAAGCGGCAAAGAAAGTACTCCCCTTGCCTGAGCCTTCAGATTCAACACCCACCTTTCCGCCATGGTCTTCTGTCACACGCTTAACAAAATACAATCCGATACCCATACCATTCGGATCGCGTGCACGCGCTTCATCGGTGCGGTTGAATTTAATAAAGAGTTTCTTGATATCTTCTTTTTTAATGCCGATCCCTTGGTCACGCACGGAAAAGCGCACCCAACCAGCCCGCCGCTTCTCGAGCATAACGGCGACTTGTGTTCCCTCCGCCGTATATTTAATGGCGTTGTCGATAAAATTGATCACCACTTCGCGCATCTTATCCGCATCCAGAGAAAGCAAAGGGATCCCCTCCGCTTTGTTTTCAAATATCAAAACAACTTTTTTTGCATCGGCGTTATGTTTAAATTCCCCAAGCACTTTTTGGATTATTTCTACAAAGTTTGTCGGCTTAAATTCATAGCGGATTTTCCCCGACTCAATGCGCGAGAGATCAAGAAGGCTTGCGACAAGTTTTATGAGTTGTTCCGCGGAAATATATGTTTTCTGCAAAGCATCGCGCACGGAATCTGCAATGTGCCCCATCGAGCCCTCAAGAATCATTGAAGTATACCCCTTGATTACCGTCAGAGGAGCACGCAATTGATGCGAAGCAATTGAAATAAATTCCGATTTTGCCTGATCGAGTTTTTTTAATTCCTCGTTTGCCTCTCCGAGCGCTTTAGAGAGTTCTTCAAGCTTTTCACGCAATTGCACTTCTTTCGACACACTGCGAATCAAAAAAATACCAAAAACTATGACAAATACCAATAAAATACCATTTATCAGTAAATCTTGATTTGTTTCCGAAAGTACCGTTTCAATCAAAATAAATATCCAGATCAGCGCGGTCAAGATCTCCGTTGCTATAACTTTCATATTAAATAGATGGTGTTGCGATATCGCATACGCAAGCGTACCAAGATGAAACGGGACAAGTAAAAGTAAATACGGCTCAAAGGAAATGCCATACACAAGCGGCACCACCGAATTACCTCCAAAAAAACCAAGAATTGATGAAAACACAATTAGCTTAATCTGTTGTGCTTTTTCTCCACTCGTATCTCGAAGTGCACGAAGCATGATAAGCAGAGTAAATATGGGAATAAAAAGATAGTTAATAAGATGCAAATTATAAAAAGTTCCGGGAACCTCATAATAAGCAAATTGGAGTTTTGGAATTACTGTTTGTATAAAATAGCGAGAACCGGTAAAAAAATCTATTCCATTGATAGAAACCAAGATGAACGCATTGAAATAAAATGCAAAAAGAAGGGTTTTATATTTATTTTCAAGGTTCAAAAAGACGAGAATGGTATGCAGAAACAATACATGCACGAGGATTGATCCTGTATACAAGATTCTAACCCAAAAAAGCGCTTGACCAAACTCCGTGGCAGTGAGCACAAAAAAACGACCAACCGCCCAAATTATCAAACTGAAAGCCACCATGCCGTACACAACGTCAAAACGAGAGTGCGTGCCACTCTTTTTAAAAAGAATATTACCAAGAATAACAAGCGCTCCAAAAGCAGTAACTGCCAAGGCGATCTGATATGCAACAATCATATATATGATCATATTATTTCACGGAAATAGCGTTTCAGTGAAAATAATTTTATACCGCACCTATATAATCTGTTTATATCATTTTTTGTAGGAAAAGATACATAAAATCCTTCGCTCTCTTGCGTTAAAGCGATTACATCGCCATACTCCATTTTCGCGATAAGTTCCAATAAAACGTCAGCGGATTGGGATAAAGCATTTCTGTCATGAAACAGTATATCATATTTACTATCGAGGTCATACGGTACCTGTGCATAAATTGCTCCGGTATCCAATGTTTCATCCACCGCGTGAATAGTGATAGCGCCTGATATATTGCGCATAAATGAACACATAATCGGAAACGGCCCGCGACACTTCGGTAAAAGCGCGGTATGCGTGTTTAAAATGCCGTATGAGGGAATTTGAATGATATCTCTTCCGATTTTATGGTCAAAATAAAATGAAATTACAAGGTCAGGATTATTTTCTTTAATTCTATTTATTACTTGAGGCGTATTGATTTCTTTTACCTCAATAAAAGGAATATTATACTCCCGCGCCATGTCATATAAAGAAAATAGATGCCAAGGGATTCCCAATCGTCTCAAAAATCGCGCGCAATGCGCGAGAAAATAATAAAAACTTAGGTTAAGTCCTTGATAAATTACAAATAAAAAACCGGAACGAGAAAGATTTTTCCGAAACTGCCGGAAAAAAGAGCCGTATTTACCGCCAAAGCGCTGTGATGAACAAACAAGCACTATCTTTCCATGAAGCGCTCTAAGGATTTTTTGAACACCCGCGCCAGAAGCGAAACTATCTAAATTTAGAAGCACTATTCGTTCAATCCGCTTTGGAGTACTCATGGTTATATAATCTTTACCGCTTTCCCCAAGTCCCTGCAAATGGAAAGAAGTGTGTCAATTTGTTCTTTTGTGTGCGTTGCCATCACGGAAAATCGGATACGCTCTTTTCCTTCAGCTACCGCCGGCCTGCGTATGCAAGGCGCTAAGATTCCTTTCTCAAACAATGCCGTTGAAAACTTCATTGCTTTTTTCTCGGAACCGATGAAAAGCGGAATAATGCTTGTCTCTTTGCCGAGCACGGTAAACCCCATTTCTTCCAGACCAGAGCGCAATTGTACGGCATTTTGAAGCACTTTTTGACGAAGATCTTCGCCGTTTTCAATTATTTCTACTGCTTTGAGAAGTCCTGCAACCACTCCGGGGATAATAGGATCAGAAAAAATATAACTCCTTGTCGTAATTCTTAAATAATCTGCTACTTTTTGATCTGTAACGACAAAACCGCCAATACTCCCGAATGCTTTCGTAAAGCTTCCCATAATCACATCAATATCTTTCCCAACCCCGAGGTGATGAGCAGTACCTCTGCCTTTCGGCCCTAGGACACCCATCCCATGCGCATCGTCCACCATCACTATCGCATCATATTGCTTAGCAAGTTCGGCAATTTCTTTAAGCGGCGCCAAATCGCCATCCATACTGAAAACTCCGTCTGTAAGAATAAGTTTTCGCTTATTTTTGTATTCCTTCAAAATTTTCTCAAGATGCGCTACATCATTATGCGCATAACGAACACGCTCGGATTTCGCCAAGCGGCAACCATCGATAATGCTGGCGTGATTAAGTTCATCGCTGATTATAACTCCCGGCTCCTCGTTATAGAGAGTAAAATAAGGAAAAGGATCAACCAGCATGCGAATTACTCCCACATTTGCAAGATATCCGGATGAAAATGTGATCGCATCATCGCGTTCAGTAAATCGCGACAATGCCTGCTCAAGTTTGAGTTGAATATCAAGCGTTCCCGAAAGCAGACGCGTACTCCCGGAACCTACGCCAAACTGTTCAATTCCTTCAATAGTAGCCTTCTTTATTTCTTCATTCCCCGCTATGCCAAGATAGTTGTTGGAGCTAAAGGAAAGATATTTTTTTCCTTTTACCATAACCTCCGGCGAGGAAGAGACGCCATCGACAGTATAAATCGTCGGATAGAGAGAGTGCTTTTCTAAAAACTTAAGATAGTTCTCAAAATATTCATGTGTTTTTTTCATAATATTTTTTATTCCTTAACAAAGCGCAAAATATTGTATACTTCCTGCAGAAACATTGGTTTCTTCATTAATTCCATTATAATCTAAAATAAGTTTGAATGCAATGGTGTACTTGCCAAAATATAAAAAGCATGATATAATCTAAAGCATAACAATACGTCCTTATTTATGTTCGGCTTCCTCATATATTTTATCCTTCAAAAGATCTATTGGCCGCTCCTGCGAGTGACGCTTTTTACTCTATTTAATGTAGAGATCCGCGACCCGCATGGGACACTCTCAAAGACCCCCCGCGGAACGATAATCGTAGCAAACCATAAAACCCCGCTCGATCCTTTCATTATCTCAATCGCATTTCCGTGGCTTTCTTCCATATATCCGATTCGTTTTATGGCTAATTTTCGGAAATTCAACGACCAAGCGCTCGAATTTTTGCGTAAAATCGGCATAATCTATGTTATTTACTTTCTTTTCGGCGCTTTTTCTTCGCGAAGAGGGCAAGGTATTGAACGCGCATTGGAACTGCCGATTTCTTTTTTAAACCATAAACAAAGCGTCTTAATTTTCCCTGAAGGAAGCATGGTGCTGGGGCACGAGCTTGGCACGATACGCCGCGGCGCAGGAATACTCGCCGCAAAAACAGGAGCTCCTGTTTTGCCGGTTGCCCTCCGCTATCGCCGGAAAAAATATATACTGAATATAGGTGAGCTGTTTCAAGTGCCATCGTATGCCATTGAGACGGAATCTACAGAAAAAGTGCACATGGCGCTCCAGCCGCTTTTTCAAGAAGTTATCCGAAATTAGCTAAAAATTTATAAAAACATCCTGCTTATTTTTTAAAAATAACCGTGATGTTTTATTTGTCCGCTATTTTCTTTGACATGTGCATATTTTTATAGTATAATTGGAATTATTGAACATTGACATTTAACAAGAAAAAGGAGAGAAGTGGTTATGAGAAAAAAACCGGTAGTCATTGCAGTACTGCTAACAATCTTTTTGGGATATGGGGCAGGTTTTGTGAAAGACCGCTCCCCTATTGAAGACCTTATTTTGGATGGGGAAAACCCTATTCGCCTGGGGGAAGAATATGTCCGCTCAAAAGTGAATGAGGGTTTTGCCCCAACCGATCCGGTGCTGTATTTAACCGACACACGAAGCAGTCCCGGCTGGTCACGCACACTATGCAACTTTGAGAAGTATGCGGGGTTCTTCGGCACCGTGTTCGGGCTTTGCACAACACCATTTTTTTATATCGAGCACGGAGAGGAGATCGATATAGCCCACGACGAGGCGCCTTTTGTTGTAGACGGTGTTTTATCCGCCGATTGGCAGACGCGATTGGCGAAAAGTATGGTGTTCAAGAACTTCGCCGGCGACAATTTCGGCTATGTCGTGACGGCAGTGTTTTTACCGCAAATGGAAAGCGAGCTCAAGCAAGCCGAACTTGCGGTAAAAATTGCACAAATGGGAAAAGGAATTTCGTGGTATGAGATTCTGAATCTCGATGTGCGTTCACTGTGGTACGGAGTCAGTGCAACAGGATGGGTGGTGGGAAGATATCTCATCCACGTAATGCTGATGGCTTCTACCATGCTTCTGGCAATCGGAGGAGTAGGGATCGTGCTTATGCTGGGATTTCGAAGCACGTTTGGATCTTGGCGGCTGGCAGGAATCGCTGTCTTGCATATTTGGGCGGCGCTTATCTGCCAAACCGGAGCAATGGCTTTATTTGGCGTCCAGCGGAGTGTATTCACCCTGGTCGCACAAATGATTCCTTTTCTCATCGGAACCTCTGCCATGCCGGAGGTATTTGAAAAGCGCGGAAAAGCCACCACGCCTTACCTCTGGGCGGGCGGACTCACGATCGCAAGCGCGCTCATGTATGTCTTGCCTTACCTCGGTTTTGAGGTAACGCATATTCATGAATTCTCCTATGCAGTGATTCTCGGCACTTTCTTCATGACGTTTTTGTCCTTATACTCTTTTCCCTGTTTCCTGCGGAAAAGCGATATTCCGCAAAACACCGAAGGATCGCGCATCAATCTTGTTTCCAATTGGTTGAATAAAAAACTGATCGCCTCTGCGCGATGGTTTTCAGAAGGCAGTAAAACATATGCGCTGATTGTCGGCGTCTTGCTTCTTTACATCAGCACTGCTTGGATGGTCGCCGTAGGAGAAATTAAAACGGCCACCGATTCAAAGGTATACATAAAAAATACATCGGTGGCGAAAGGGCTTGATAGGCTCGATCGTCCCGGGGGAATGGGACAATCACTTGTGGAAATGCTGATTGAATGTGATGGCGGAAGATCAATCGTTGATCCAACCTGCGCTAAAGAACTCATCGTATGGCATCACGCCGTAGAAGAGAAATTTGCTACCGAGCATCAGGAGCTTCGAGCGATCTTCTCCATAGTAAAGATGTTTGAAGAGATCGCAATAGGAACCGAAGAAGACCCAGGCATTCTGGCGCACATGCCCAAATCCACAGAGGAAATTAATCTGGTGTGGCCTGCGATGAAAAGCCGGCTTGCACAGCTTGATAGGCCAGGCAAGCCGACGTATCAGTCGCAACTCTGGTGCGGTAGAAATGATGATTGTTTTCGCGTGATATTCGGCATTTCCATTGTAACAGACGCTGAACTCCGTCAAACAATCACAGCCCTGCAGGAGTTCAATGCAAAAAATTTTCCTCACTTACGAACAACGTTTTACGGAAAAAATGCATTGTATTCCCAACTCGGTCCGTATGTGACCGAAGGGAAGGTAAAGAATTCGTTCACTTCCGTGGCGGCCGTGGGTATTACCAGTTTTATTTTCCTCGCCGCCATACAGCGGAGGAGAGCACGTAAAATTTCCCCTCTGACGGGGGGATTGGTTGCGGTTGTACCATTTCTTTTCGCACCAAGCGTGTTTCTTTTTGTGCTGTGGATCGGCAAGAGCCCGCTTGATGTGGTAGCCGCCACAGTGAGTTCGTTTGCCATAGCGGCCGCGGGAGATTTCATGGTATTGCTCCTCTTCGCTTTTGTGGAGAATATCAAGAAAAATCCCAACCTGAACTTGTACGGCGTACTGCTTCCGACGCTGGAACAAGAGGGGCCGCTTCGCACAAGGGACATGATTCTCAACATAGGAGCGTTTTCCGTCTTTGCACTGTGCGTATTGTTCGAGCCGGTGCAAATGCTCGGCATCTCGATGATGCTGATTACGTTCCTGTGTTTGGTGGGAACATTAGTTTTTTCAATGGCAATCCTTATGCGCATTCTGCGTCCCGCGGAACAGCCGCATGCGGATTCGCCAACCGCGGTTGTTGCCGCGCGCAATGATTTAAGATGACAAACCAAAAGTCGTCCCGACACGTCGGGACGACTTTTAAATTTGATTTTCTTATGAAGATGGGCTATTATTTTTCTAGAATATATCGAAGCACTATTGTTAGTATTTACCCCCTATAGCTTAATGGGTTAAAAGCAAACAATTTTGCTTTTAACGGGATTGCTTCCTTAAATTGATAAGTTTTTCTTTTTATATTATGTCAGTTTTCAACTGACTCCCCCTATAGCTTAGTGGTAAAGCAGTTGCCTTTTAAGCAATTGATCCAGGTTCGATTCCTGGTGGGGGGAGTCAGTTGAAAAAACTTTTTACAGAAAAAAACTTATAAGACCTACTGCGTAAAGATTTTCGTTACGAAAATCTTTACGCAGTAGGTCTATACAATAAAAACAGTCCCATGGCCTTGCCGTCAACCGTCTGAAGTTCCGCGTTTATTACAGCACGTTTGTAAACAATGAAAAAATTATTGTTGCCAATTGGAAATGCAATCCGTCCACTTCGCGCGAGGCGCATAATTTGCTTTTGGCGATACAAAAAACAGTTCTCAAAAGGAAACACGTTGAAATGGTAATTTGTCCGCCTGATATTTTTCTCTCCGCTCTTAAACATCGGGTTCCATGCATTACATTTGGCGTTCAGGATGTGTTCTGGAATAAACGGGCGCTTATACGGGCGCGGGGAGTAAGCGGCGCTTAACAGTATTCCGCCAAAAAAAGACGCTGACGTATTGCATGCGGACTCATTTGGCAGATATGAAGCTGGCAGTAAAACAGCTCTTGTGCCTCCGGTGATAGGCGCTATGGAAGAAATATTGCGGAGAAAAGCTCCGGACATTCTTGCAAGTTTGGATCAACAACGAGTGGTGGCGGTGGTGCAGGTACTTGTAATCGGGAGGTAGGTTAATCGGTGGGCGGTGCGGAATAACGCAATGGAATTGGTTGGCCTGCGAAAGGGCAGTGATGTAAGGCGATACACCGAAAACGTTGATATTATTGTTTCCGGTGCGGGACAAGCAGGTTTGATAACCAAAAAAATGGTGAAAATGGGCGCGGTTATTTTTGATTTCGGGTTTTCAAAAAAGAGCGGCGTTATTTGCGGAGATGTAGACCCGGCGGTTGCCGATAAAGCGCGTTTACCAACACCGGTACCCGGCGGTATGGGCCCGCTTGCGGTTACTATGCTCTTTTGGAAAGTTGCGCGAATTGCAGGAGTGAAGCTGGTGCGATATTTTTAATTCGGACTTCAGGAGGTGTTTGGATTCTGCAAAACTATGGAGTCGATGTGCACGGTAATACCCGACGTGTTGACGGGGTCAAATCGCAGTTTGTTTACAACGCCTTTCCACGCCGTGTTCGTTTTCAAATTGAGCGTATAGGTGCGATAGGTGTTGTCAACGAGCGCGAGGAAGGTTGCCTTGTTTTCACTAGAGAAAGCATTATTTCCTTCGGCCCAAAAAAGTTGTGCCGGCAGTGTATTACCTGCGTTTACTCCGTTGCTAAGCTTCATGCGTACCACAAGCGTTGAGAATTCTTTTGTTTGGACTGATATTTTAAGAGTTTCAATCCATGCATCATCGTGCGTCGTAACAAACGACAGCAAGCCATCTTTTACATCCAAGTTTTTTACCCGATCGGCGTTATTCGCGCTCCACTCTTCCATTATATTGTTCAGGTGAAAATACCAGCCGGTTTCTTTTTTATCAAATATTTTGCCAAAAAATTCAGGCGTATCTCTTTGATATGTGCGTTCTGTCGGAAGCGCGTTATCAAATGCGCGAGTTACCAATGAGTGATTATGATACCGATACGCAAGAATTTCAAACGCGCTGTAGTGGCCGATTCCCGTAACTTCGTCAATATAGCCGTTTTCCCCTTCATAACCCGTTGTTTTAATAAGCTGAGGTGTCGGACTGAATTTGTTCAGGTAGTATGAATAGTATACGCCGGGCAGAAGTAATTGTTCGCCTTGGGGCGCGCGGTATTGATAAAGATCAATGCCGTTATGCAGGGCGGCTTCCGCGACTGCCGTAAGGCGGCTTGTGGAGAAAAGCGAATATCCGTATCCGCGGTTCAGGTTTGCCCAAGGATCAGATCCGGGAGCGTCATAGTGGCGGTATCTATCAAACACTTCGCCTTCAAATGTAGGGTTTTTGTCGCACCCCGCTGACGGTTCGCCACGCATATAAATAGCTTTACTCATGAGAGTCTTCCAGTTTATGGGAATGGTGGTTCCTTCAATGGCCTCGTTAAATAGTTGGGGGTCGTTTAGCACAAACCCAATAACGGCAAGTCCGGCGATATGCGCTGTTTGGTGATTTGAATATGTATGACAGGAAACATTCTGAATCCAATATGAAACACTCTCTTTTATAAGTTGATGTCCCTTGCGAAGCCAGCTTTGAATTACGATGTGGTCTTCCGGAGACAGAATATCAGCATTGTAAATGAGATCATACACATTGCTGAAATTTATGAATCCATTACTGAGGCGAAGCCCAGCGTTATAGCGTTTTTGAGGCGGCACATCCGCAAAGTCATCGTGCGAGTTTATTTGGTGTAATGAACCGGAAGCCCATGCTACCAGGAATTCTTTTGCCCGATTTGCATATTTTTTATCGTTAGTAAGAACATAGAGTAATGCGTTACGGGCGGCATGCGGCGCGTCTTTTTGTTCAAACTTCGCAAGATATTGATTCACATCGGTGCCGTCGTATACGTCAGGAGCCGCCGTATAATTATCTTCTCCTGCCTTCATGCGCGAAAAAGATCCCATCCACGGTTCTCGTTTCTGATTTATTTTTGTTTTGATATCGTCAATTTCCCGTTGATTAAAAAAGAGATTAGGATGTACTGGAGTGGTTTGTGACACAGGTTCGCCTTCTTCTATTGGTGTGTAGGTTAAGTTGCTGGTGATAAGTATTTTATCTATTTTAGTGCCGTCTTCGCGCTGAATGACAGTAAGTGTGTGCATTCCTGTGGCAAGATCAAACACGACCGGATCTACTAAAGAGCCGCTTGCATAGTCGCTTACTTCATCCCATCGCCACCTATTCGCCGGGGACATGCCCCATTGTTTTAGGCTCCCCCCATCAATTTGCACATAGAATGAGTTGTCGGTATCATTTGGTGCAAGAATGCGCCCCCATATTTTATATGTTCCCGCCTGCGAAATAGTAAAGGAAAAATTTGTTTTACCTTTTATTCCCGCGCCATTGGGCACCCAAACGAACTCATTTTGCGAGGCGTTGGGATCATTGGCGGTAAGCATGGGGGAGGTGAGTATTCCTCTTTCTGCCTCCAGCCAAATGGCACTTACATTGGCAGAGCCCTTTTTCCAAAATTTTCCTTCCATCGGGGAGAGCAGAGAGATTATGCTTCCAATTCCTATCAACAGGCCGACGATTAGCCATGCCTGCCAGGGTCGGAGCGCTTTTTCATTGTCTGTGGCACGATCTTTTTTGTGTTCGGCGATCATGATATTTAGTATACCATGCTGTAACATTTTGTGCGCACACTTTAGAAAAAGGCAAGCCAGAGGAAGCCGCCTCGCGGAGTTTATCCCGCACCGAGCTTGCTCTGGTGCGGGGCTCGGCGGCCAATTCGTATTGAATTTTGGGCTAAAAAATCAGTTGGCGATTCAGTTTTTGGGAAAAGAAAATTTTTAATCATAGAATTTATTTCAAAAATGGCGGTAGCTGTTTTTGACTTTTAATGTTGTTGGTGCTTTAATCATCATTGATAAATAGAACCTCCAAAACTTACAGAAAGAGGGGAACGAAACATGAAAGCTCTACTTATAGGACTTGGACAGATTGGTCTTGGTTTGGTTGTTCCTGTCTTTAAGAAAGCAGGATATACACTCACCGGTACTGATGCAAGCCGTGATCGTATCAATGCCCTCCGCAACGGATATTTTCTCCAAACTCCGAGCGGAGTTGAGAAGATTGATGTTGATGTTGTTAGCATGGACGAAGTCGCAGATGAGTTCGAGGTCATCATTACTTCTGTCGGTCGGCAACATCTCGAAAAAGTTGCGGCGTGGTGTCGAGAAAAGCACTTTTCGGTTCCCGTACTTCTAGCCGAGAATTTGCCCGACACAGTCAACCATTTTCCTCGGCAGATTCCGATTGTTGTTGACAGAATTTGCCCAAGAATTGTAACTCGCGATGGTTGCTTGTCCGCGGTTGCCGAGGACTACTACAAAATCGTGGTCGTGGACGATCCGATTACCCGTCAACTCGGTGTTGTCAACTGCGTCGAGTTGATTGCGACCGAGGAAGAAGTAGAACAGAGACGAAAGCAAAAGATGTTCACAGTGAACACCTCACACGTTCTCACTGCTCTCTTCGGACAACAACTCGGCTGCTTGCTAGTCGAAGAGGCAATTGCGAGGTCGGAAGTTTCCACAAGAATTCGCTCTATGGTATCCGAGGTCGCGCCATGGCTTGGCTTTGATTCTAAAGATGCCGAGCAAAGAGCCAGTGAGATCATCAGGCGATTCGGAAGTCCTGTTCAGGATTCGCTTTCGCGAATTTTTGGGTCGGTCAACCGCAAATCCGCCCTGCGATACGTCGAAGTTCCACTCAATGGTGTTCGATCGGTTGGTGCAGCAGCGCCAACGCTTGAAGAAGCCCGAGAGCTTCTAAACTCGTAGTCAGTTTATTCGCGGGCCGTTCGGTTACAAACCGGCGGCCATTTTTTAAAGGAACAAAGAATTTGCCGCCAAAGCTGAAATTCTATTAGAATTTAGGTAGTTCGCTACGCTAACCTAAAAACTTGAAATTGTCAGCGGTGCGGCTCTCTAAGCCGTGCGAGGCACAGCCGAGCAATAGGCCGCCGCATTTAGGATTTCTCGCGGGCCTTCGCCTCGCCGAAGTGGCTTCGCCAAAGGCTACGCCGAGGCGAGAATGGCTTCGTCCACGCAAGCGGGGGAAATTCCTCGTACCTACTGCAGTCGCGGACGAAAACCGGTCGAACTATTTTAAGAATATTGCACTTTAAAAAACACAGCGAGTGTTTCGCTGTGTTATCGTCTCTTTTTATTTTTTGGATCTTTCCCTTTTTTTATCTTCCTGCCGCATACCTCGTTCGGCTTTTTTAAGCAAAGATGCCAATTTACTTTCCCAACGCCCCTGTACATATATTATTTCTCCTAGATAAACTGGTTTTCCGCCAGTAGCTTTCTCATAATGCGCAGAAAATACTTCTTTCCCTCGGTACACGATTTTTAGCGATTCAGAAACAACAAACCCCGCTTTACCCTCATCAAAGATATGCGTACCAACAGAGTGTTCAGTAATAGCCAAGATATCGTCTTTATATCCGCGCAGACTGTCCCATTGAATATTACAATTAGGTTCTTCATCATAATATTCGCGTCCGCGCGGAATATCGTTGCCAAGATAATCCGCAACCACTTTTATTTTCCCCGCAATCGCATTTATTTTTTTCTTGTTCATTTGCAACCCTCTTTGCGCCAAAGAACTTTAGACCTACTGATTAAAGATTTTCGTTACGATTCCGACATGTCGGGACAGGATTTAGAGACAAAATCGCTTCACCCCGTTAGAAGTTTTATACAAAAATTTCTAACGGGGTGAACAAATTTTGAGGCCTATCTACTTGCATAAGCCAAGAAATTTTGAAACGATTTTGGCGCGAATTGAAATTGTAGCAGAATTATCTTTAATCAGCAGGTCTTATATATTACCGAATGAAACTGCTCTATTTTTATGCGCCCATCCTGCGCTCGCGCCGCGCATAGTTTTGCATTATCGCATCAAACTCTTCGGTAGTAAAATCCGGCCAAAGTGTTTCGGTAAATGAAAGTTGGGCGTTTGCCATCTGGAGCATTAAAGCTCCGCCGGAAAGATGAGGGTCTCCTTCACAGCCAGTGCGAATATATAAATCCACATTTGGAATACAGCCGCTGGTCAAACAAGTTCGCAAAAGTTTTTCGGAAGTAAAACTATTATTAAACATTTCTCCGTTTGGCGGTAACTGCCCTATTGCGGAGCAAATATCCCGCACGCCATCATACGCAAGTAAAAGCGCAAACACGCGTTGATTATTCTGCGCCGTTTTATACTCAAGCGCCCGAATATCGCTTGCGAGCTTCTCCGGCAATTTAGTTCTCCATTCCCCTATTGCGCGAAATTGGATTCCTCGTGCATCATTCCTAAGTTTCTTCTCCACTTCAACAATCGCCTCACGGAGCAGGAGGTATAAATACTGAAGCTCAATTTCCGACCGCCGCTCAAGATTTTCATACGACAGCGCCCAAAAAACAAGATGCTTAATATCATATTCCCACGCCGCATCAAATATTTTTTTGAAAATTTCAAATCCAGTCCGATGACCTGCCCATTGCGGAAATCCCCGCCGCCGCGCATAACGCCTGTTTCCGTCCGGAACAATAAATACCGCTTGAGGGAACTCTCTTTCACTGCTTGCCATTTCGCCATTCCTCCTTTAAAATATCGTGGAAGGTACTAGATGGTACAACGAGTGTGGAGAGAATAAGTTTTCGGGCCTGTAGCTTAGTGGCAGAGCACCCGCCTTGCACGCGGGGTATGGGAGTTCGATTCTCCCCAGGTCCACCAGAATGAATTTGAAGAAAAATTTGGCTCGGTGCTTCGCGCCTCGTTGGGCAAATCGGCAAGGAAATCCCACGGAGTTTTCCAATCCACCGAGAGGCCTCAGTTATCCAGTTACGCATAAGTCCGAGCGAGCGGCTTCCTTTGCGTTCAAAATCACTCAACTGCTCCTCTAAAGTCTTCTTTTCAGACATAAGGCGGTTCTTAGTCTCTTGATACTCCACAAGCTCAAACGAACCTCCAAGATAGCCGTCCGTGAGGCGGTCAATTTTAGTTTTCAGTTCGGCTATCTTGCCTCGTAGATTTTGAACGAAAATATCTGATGAGTGGCGGGCTTCGCCCGTTTCTTTCTCTAACCTCTCTAAATACTTTTCTCGCCACTCATCGGGTAAAGAAACTTTTTGAACTTGCTCTATCACTTGTTTCGTTAATTCCTCCTCACGCAAAAAGCGGGTTTGCGAACAAACAACAGTTTTGCTTTTGAAAGTGCAATGATAATAGTGATAAACTTTGCCGTTTCGTTTTATTTTCCGCTCGGCAGTAATCGCATAGCCACACTCTCCACAAGTCGCAAACCCGAGAAATTGAAAGTTTTTATCTCCTCGCTTTTTGCGTGGCTTTCCATTTTGAATAAGTGCCTCCTGTATGCGGTCAAAAAGTTTCTTAGAAATCATCGGCTTATGCGTTCCTTCGTGCACCTCTCCACGATAACGAAAATGTCCGTAGTAAAATGGGTTAGTGAGAATATTAAAAACAGAGGAGAGGTGCAACGGCTTGCCACCATTGCCAACAAGCCCAAGAGAAAACATTTTGTCTCTGATTCTCGTAAGCGTATATTGTCCCGAGGCAAAAGCTTCCAAAGATTCTTTTACTTTTCCGAAAGTCTTTTTGTCTGGCTCAATCGTCCGAAGTCGTGGCTCGTTGAAATATCCTAAAGGAGCTTTTGCCGATAACTCGCCACGCCTGATTTTCTGCCGTATGCCTCGCAAAATGTTTTCTCGTAAATTGTCGGTGTAATACTTTGCCTGACCGAAAGCGACAGAGAGCATAAACTTGCCTTGAGGCGTAGCCTCAAACCAAAAAGTGGGGAATTTTAGCGACTGAATTTTCAAGGTATCCACAAGATAGATAACCCTGCCACCGTCTATGCTATTCCTCGCTAATCTATCGGGATTCCACGCTAAAATGCCCCGTGCCGTGCCTTTCTCCACTTCGCCAAGCATTTCATTAAACACCGCTCTACCCGGCTCTTTGGCGGTCTTACTCTCGTAATATTCCTTGGTAATAAAAAGATTGTTCTGCTTTGCGAATTCCCTAAGCTCCGTAAGCTGTGCCTCAATAGAAAGCACCTGTCGCTCTTCGTCCTCCGATGATTTCCTGCAATAAATGAAATATTTAGTCATATTTTTATCGGTCTTTTTTCAAAGCCATATACCAAAGAGCAATCATTATGGGTGGATTGATATAAAAGTGCTGTTGTAATTGTGGGTGTAGTTGAACGCCGTCAGCCCATGACTGAAACAGCATGAGAAAATCGAACGCAACTATTATAGAAAATAATATTGCGAAAACACCATAAGACCATTTAATACGCATATGTATTTTTAATTTTAGCCCATCGGCTCTTGCGTGATAACGCAAAACAAATTTTATTTGTAGAACCGCCGCCTTGCTTCGGGAACGCTCTCGGTGGATTGG
>JACOYX010000005.1 GCA_016181585.1 Candidatus Sungiibacteriota bacterium
TATTTACCCCGAAGGAATTGTGAGTGGCTACTTTGGCCCCGCAACACAACGTGCGGTAAAACGATTTCAAGCAAAATATGGACTGCCGCAAGTGGGAAGAGTTGGACCGCAAACAAGAGCGAAGCTTGCTGAAGTGTTTGGAGATAGTGACACTTTGGCTCCAGTGCCCTCTACAACCCCATCCGGTCAAACAAGTGCGGAAGAAGCAACAATCAAGCAATTGCAAGATCAGCTGAAAGCACTGCAAGATCAGCTTAATGCTCTTAAATAGCATGGAAAAACCGCCCACAGGCTTGCTTGTCGGGGCGGTTTTTTATTGTTCATGAAATCTATTAGAACTTACGCATTGGCGACCAAATTGTGAGTCATTCTGATCCGCCTGCCGTGGCTGGAGGATCAGGATTACGGGCAAACGCGCAAGCTTTATCTTTGTTTGTATCCTACGGAAAGAAGTAATATACTATAGGTATGAATAAAAAATATCTTTTATCGGCTTTGTTTATGTTTTTGCCGATGACCGTTTTTGCCGCATCGTTTGAGCAGGACATTTATTTCGGCATGCGCAATAATGCGGAGGTAGAGAAGCTTCAGCAATTTTTAACTGAACAAGGGCTATATACGGAAGAAATTACGGGTAATTTTTTTAGCATCACAAAAAACGCGGTGGTGCTTTTTCAAGAGAAAGAAGGTATTAGTCCTGCGGCGGGTTACTTTGGTCCAAAAACTCGTGCGGTTGTTAATCAAAAGCTTGGTACAACTGCGGCTGGCGCAGACCGCTTGGCGCTTATTGAAGTTTTACGTAAACGTCTCGCAGATTTGCAAAAAGAACTTGATTTGCTTCGTGAGCAACAAAAAAAAGAATCTGAAGTTCCGCCTCCGGCACCTGCACCACCTCCTTCTTCTGCGACCACGACACCTCCCGCAACTTCTCCGCCTGTAACAGAAGCAACAACTACGCCCTTAGTGGTGGCGGGGGTGAAGTTCGTCGGAGAAAGTACGACCACATTTCCTGCCACTGCCGTTTTGACTGCACCCTTTAAAATAGGGGATATCGTCATTCGCAATGACACCAATGAGCCGCTTCTTTTCAGCCAGCTTGTGTTTGATATCTATGATGCGATGAATTCGACGCTTAATCGCGGCCGTAAAATCACTTTGTTTTTGCGGCAGGGTACTACCACGTCTGATACGCTTATATCAAAAACAGATTTTACTTTCAATACAAATCCGCCGCCTACGCTTGAAGGGGTACACCGCTACCAGCTTAATACGGAGTATCCCATACTCTTCGCGGCGGGAGAAACCAAGTCAATTGGTTTTTGGATTGAAAATTTAGAGTATGTGATCAGTGGTACGCTGAAATTTGCGCTCTACGACATACAAACTTCACGCGCAGTAAACCGTGTCGGTCGGTTTAGTTTTCTCTTGACACGGTAAAAATAAAGGAGTATATATAACAAACCTACTGCACGATAATTCCGCAAATTCGTAACACAAGCCATTATCTCGTAGGCGTATCATATATGAATAAAAAAAGCATTATTTTGATTATTATCGTTGTTATTCTTATTGTAGCGGGGTTTTTCCTGCGGGGGAAAATCACCTCTTTCTTTAAATCCGATGCGGGGATAGTACCTCCTGTGTCTATCACTCCGCCGACCGAAGAGGCCTCGACCACTCCTCCTGTTTCTCCTGTAACCCCGGGAACACCTCAATCGTCTCAGCTAAAACCGAAGTATCCTCCGTATTCTGGCCGTGATCCAAAAGAAGTAAGACCGGTGCCGGAAGAGGTGAAGCTTTTTACCGAGGATCAGAAAAAGCGAATTTATGCTGAAATAGAAAATTATGGCGATGCGGTAAAAAAAGATCAGGATTTCTTTAATGGATGGATTCAGGGCGGGCTTTTGAAGAAAATAATCGGAGATTTTGAAGGTGCGCGCGACATGTGGGAATATGCCGGTATTATCCGACCGCAGAATTCAACTTCTTTTGCTAATTTGGGAGAACTCTATTGGAGATATCTGCCGAATTTTCCTAAATCAGAATTGAATTTTAAGGCTTCGATTAAAAACAAGCCAACCGAAGTTGCATCATACATATCGCTTTCCGATCTTTATTTTTATTCCTACAGCGCACAGGCAGCTTTGGCAGATGATATATTGCTCGAAGGTCTCGCGGTAAATAATAACGATATTAATCTGATGAAAGCGCTCGGCGCGCTCTATGAACGGCAGAAAGACTATACAAAAGCGCTTGAGTGGTGGAAAAAAGTGCTTGCAAAAGATCCGTCCAACGCAGAGGTTTCGGCCAAGATCAAGGAGCTTGAAGAGAAAATAAAATAATAATTTGACCTTAGATTTTCTTCTTGATACCTTAGCCCTATATGATGCTAAGGTATTTTGTTTTAGTTTTTCCTCTTTTTATTCCTCTTTCTGCAAGGGCTGGCGTTGTTATTAACGAGGTTGCGTGGATGGGTATGATCCCGAAAGCAGGAGAGTCGACAAGCGCGGCGGCAAGCAATGAATGGATTGAAATCGCCAACACGGGCGGCTCTACAGTTGATCTCACGGGCTGGAAAATTGAATGGAGGAATGGAGAGTATAATGCGCCTGTTGTAGCTGATGCGGCTATTTGTCCGCACACCTCAATTTCCGCAGGCGGTTATTTTCTTTTTGAACGTACCAATGACGACTCTGTGCCGGATGTGCCGATGGATTGCAAATATACCGGTGCTTTGAATAATCTTCCGAAGGGTGAGTATTTGATTTTAAAAGATGCGTCAGGAATGATAGTAGACGAAATTAACGCTGAATTGGGTTGGCCAGCGGGAGACAATAGTACCAAAGACACCATGCAACGCTCCGGCGAAAACTGGATTACGGCGGCTCCAACTCCTCGTGCGAAGAATGCCGGAATCGTTGTGGTTTCTCCTTCGCCCATTGCACCACCTTCTTCATATTCGGATAGCACTTTTACTGTGCCGCCACCACCTTCGTCATATGGTTCTTCTGCACCAGCGTCTTTGTTTCCTGTCTACACAATACAAAGCGGCAGGGATATGGCGGTGGCTGTAGGCACGCTTATGGAGTTTGTCGGATATGTTGCGGGCGTAAAAAACGAGCCTATAGAAAACGCCCGGTTTTTATGGAACTTCGGCGATGGCGAAACAAAAGAAGGGAGAGCAGTGAATTATATATACCAAATCCCGGGAAAATATACCGTTGGGCTTCATGTAAGTATCGGTGATCGTGCGGTATCGGATTACCACACGGTCGAGGTAGTGCCTAACCAACTTACTATAAGGATCGTTGTAGAAGGAGAACAAGGTTTTATTGCTTTTGTCAATCCTTCTGAAAGGGAGATTGATATTGGCGGCTGGCTTTTGGACGATGGCGGCGGGGTGCGCTTCGTAATTCCTTCGCATACCAAAATTGCGGATCGTTCCGAAGCCGCACTGGCAAACAAGACCACAAAACTGCTTCTCGGAAAAACAATATATCCGATAACTCTGCGTTTCCCCAATGGGGTTATTGCTTTACAAAAATTTCCGCAGATCGCGCCAGTAGTTCCGGTTTTGCCAGTTGCTTCTGAACAAACAAAGAAACAAAATATTACAGAAATTCCGGAAACAAAGACGCCGGCAAAAAAGATTCCATCGCAAGCTGTATTCGTGCCGGAATCATCATACGATAAAGCTTCGTCCTCCGCATCTTCTAGTGAATCACAATTTGCTTCTGTTTCCGAGCAATCTTCACGCGGCACATTTTTCTGGTTTGCCGCCGCATTCGCAGTGAGTTTTGCCTGTGCGTTAGGGTTTATTGCATTCAAACGATTTTTATAAAACCAATGAAAACTGTTCTGGTTTTCACAACAAGTTATTCTCCGTTTATCGGCGGCGCCGAAGTGGCTATTGAGGAAATCACGAAGCGTCTCTCTGACGATTTCCAATTTTTTATCATCACGGCACGTCAAGATAGCAAGTTGCCCGCAAGAGAAATACGTCCCAAGGGGACGATTCTTCGTATTGGCATCGGAAGCGCCATGCTGGATAAATGGCTCTTGGCGTTTTTTGGCGGTTTGCTGGTTGCGTGGAAACTGCTATTTGGAGAGTGGAAAGGTTCCTATAAAAAGCATGAAGTTGTTTTTTTGGGAGTGGATATCTCTCAAGGATCGCTTGCCGCGGCGTTCGCTTCCTTTTTTTTGCCGCGTGTGCCGTTTGTTCTCAATTTGCAGTATGGGTATGGAGATGAACGTCTTGCAAGAGGACGCGGCGGCGCGATTAAATACGCATTTCGTTGGATGCTTTCGCGTGCGGATTTCGTGACGGCCATATCGACCTACCTTTTAAGACTTGCCCGTGAAAATCCTTATTCTTATCGCGATTCAGCGGAAATAGTTCCCAACGGTGTTGATATTGAAAGATTTATGACTCAAGACTCAAGAATCATGAATCATGAATGGGGGGAAAAGCCCGTTATTATCACCATATCGCGGCTTGTTTCTAAAAACGGAGTGGATATTTTAATTGAAGCGATTGCTGAAGTAAAGAAAGAAATTCCGGATATTCAGTGCCATATTATTGGCGATGGTCCGGAATTGGAAAGTTATAAGCTAAAAACTAAAAGTTATAAGCTTGAGAACAATATACATTTTTTTGGTGCTGTGCCATATAGTGACATATCGGAGTATTTGCATAATGCCGATGTTTTTGTTCGTCCCTCGCGCTCCGAGGGCATGGGCAATGCATTTATAGAGGCGCTTGCGGCGGGTCTGCCGATTATTGGAACTCCGGTGGGCGGGATTTTGGATATTATCGAAGATGGGAAAACGGGGCTGTTATCGAACGCAGATCAAGCGGATGATTTAGCGGAAAAAATTATGACGCTTTTCAACAATCGCGCACTAGCACAATCTATCGTAATTAATGGCCGTTCCATGATCCATAATCGTTTTTTGTGGAGCGCGATAGCGGAAAAATACAAAAACATTTTTAATACAGTTCTTGTGTCTAACCGCATAGTTATTGCCGCACCGCTTTTTCCGCCCGATATCGGGGGTCCTGCGACCTATGTCCGCACGCTTAGTGAAGATTTATGGAAGCAAAAAATTCTTCCCAAAATCGTCTATTTTGGCGATGTGCGGCGTTTTCCTAAAGTTGCGAGACATTGTATATATTTTCTACGAGTGTATTTGAAAGCGCTGGGAAGAAGCGCCATATTCGCACAAGATCCGGTAAGTACCGGATTTCCTGCAATGCTTGCGGCGAAATTATTGCGAAAAAAATTTTTGCTGAAAGTGGTGGGGGATTATGCATGGGAGCAGTGGCAACAGCATGAGTCAAGAATCATGAATCGTGAATCATGGAGGGATAAGAATATGTCATTGCGAGCGAAGCGAAGCAATCTAGCGCGTGTGAAAAGCGGAGAATTTGTTGATCCTGAAAAATTTCAAAAACTTGCGTCTGATTGGAAAACGGAACTGCGGAGATCCGTCGAGCGTTTAGTAGCAAAATCGGCAGATATCATTATGGTTCCCAGCAGTTATTTAAAAAAAATTGTTGTTTTGTGGGGTGTAGTGCCCGATAAAATTACCGTGATTCCCAACGCTTTCGATGTGCCGACTGTTGCCGAAACGAAAGAATCTGTGCGTGAAAAACTTAATTTTTCCGGAACGGCGATTATTTCTGTCGGGCGCCTTGTGCCATGGAAAGGATTTGAAAAACTTATTGAATTAATGTCTCGGGTAATCGCAAAAATTCCCGATGCGGTGTTGTATATCATAGGCGACGGTCCAGAGCGAAAGAAACTCGAACAGATCACTGCTCACCGCAAACTGGAAAATCACGTTCGCTTTATTGGCGCAGTACCGCACGTAATGGTACTATCTCACCTTCAAGGGGGAGACCTGTTTATTTTAAATACGGGATACGAAGGACTCTCGCATGTTTTGCTTGAAGCAATGGCAATGGAAATCCCGGTAGTTACGACCAATGTGTGTGGCAATCCGGAAGTGATCGAGAACGGCGTGGAAGGATTGTTAGTAGATTATAACGATCAGGATGGACTATTGAATGCAATAAGTATGCTTTTGAAAAACGACGATTTGCGGGAAAAAATGGTAATGCGGGCCAAGGAAAAAGTCTCGCAATTTAGCCATGAGCGCATGATTAGTGCCACAAAAGATATTTTACTTCAATGAAAGTTTTAATGTTCAGTGAAGATGCGAATATACTAAAGCCGCAAAGCGAAGCGGCAGGACGCATGCGGGAGTATGCGGATGTTTTGGGTGAGCTCCACATTGTTGTGCTTGGTAAGGGCAGGCCAATACATACACCAAATTTATTTATTTATCCCGCAAAAATGCGGTCATGCGGTGCGTTCCTGGCAGGGCGGCAATTATGCCGAAAAAACCGCTTCGATGTGATCTCGGTGCAAGCGGCGGATGACATCGGATTAGCGGGTTTTTTACTTGCAAAGCTTTTTCATATTCCATTTCAGTTGCAGTTACATACGGATGTATTCAGCGCTTGGTATCGTCGCGCGTCGTGGAAAGAGCGCACGCGATATTTGATTGTCCGCTTTCTTATTCCCCGTGCAAGTGTCCTTCGTGTCGTCTCATTGCGTATTAAAAAATCTATAGAATCAAGAATAAAGGATAGAGAATATAGAATAATTAACTTACCTATTTTTACTGATTTCACAAAATACAGTGAAGCCCGCCGAAATGAAGAAACGGATAGGCGGTTTGAAAATTATGAATTCAAAATGATCGCCGTGGGGCGTTTTGTGGAAAAAGAAAAGAATTTTCTAATGCTCATCGATATGATGCATGAATTGGTAAAAAAATGCCCCGCAGCGCTTTTGGTGATTGTGGGAGACGGGCCGGATAAAAAGAATTATGAATCACGAATCATGAATCAAGGACTAGAGCATAATATCCTGCTGGAAGGAGGGCGCAGTGATTTGCCATCATTCTATAAATCTTTTGATCTCTTTTTGCTTTCTTCAAATTACGAAGGATGGGGAAGGGTGGTGCTTGAGGCAATGGCTGCTGGACTGTCCGTCGTGATAACAGATGTCGGGCTTGCGGGGGAAGTGATTAAAGACAATGAAAACGGCAGGGTTGTGCCGGTGGGCGATATGCATGCCATGATGGCCGCAGTTCTTGATCTGTATAAAAATCCGGAAAAGCGAAAAAAGCTTGCTGAAGTTGGGACTGCGGCCGTAAGAAACTTAATACCGCAAACAAAGGAAGAGTATCTTCAGAAATACCGCGAGAGTTTTGAGATAAAATAAAATCCTATGATATATGGTATCATAGGAGCAATTTGAAAATGATTCAATACGGATATTTTGAGCATACGCGTCATCACAAAGCAAAAAAAAGAAACGAGAAAAATGCGCCTATGAATATTACTTGCTTGGGAAAGAACATAAAAACTCTTGTTGATATATTAATATAAGTAGAGTATTTAGTCAATGTGCCGTGAGCAATAAAAACTGGTACACTGAAAAGATGAAACTTATTATTGTCACTCAAAAAGTGGACAAAGAAGACGAAAATCTCGGGGCTTTTTATTATTGGTTTGTTATGCTGTCTTCACGCGTAGAGAAATTGGTGATTATTGCGGACTCCGTGGGGGAAACTGAATTTCCGGCAAACGTGGAAATATGCGAATTGGGCAAGAAGAAAGGATACGGTTCATTGCACCGCTTGTTTCGGCTTTGGGAGTTTTTCTGGAAGCATTACGGAAATAGCGATGCAATTTTTTTCCATCAGATTCCTGAATATGCCATTGCCGCCGCCCCCTTTCTTTTTTTACGAAAAAAAACAACGGCACTTTGGTATGCGCATAAGAGTGTGACCAATCGGCTGAAACTTGCGGAAAAACTCGTAGACTATGTTTTTACTTCCTCCGAAGCGGGATTCCGCCTCCCGTCGAAAAAAGTTTTTTATGTGGGGCAAGCTATCAATACGGCGCTTTTCAAGCCCGGTGCAGTGAATATGTTTGGGGAACGCATGTTGAGGCTTGTTACGATCGGCCGCATTGCTCCGGTAAAAAATTATGAAATTATAATCAATGCGTGCGCAATTTTGAAAGACACATGGAAAGAACCATGGCGGCTGTCAGTTGTAGGCGGGCCTATATTTCCGCGGGACCATGAATATTTTTCTGCGCTCAAAAAACTTGTACATGACAAAGGACTCACTCATGTTGTAGAATTTCTCGGCTCGAAACCATATTCCGCGGTGCCCGAAATCTTGCGGGAGCATGATTTTTTTCTCAACGTATCAGCGACGGGCTCTCTTGATAAAGCAGTCTTTGAAGCGATGGCATGCGGGCTTACGGTGCTTACGGCAAACGAAGCGTATCGTTCCATTTTGCCGCCGCGCTATTTTCTTGAACACACAAGTCCCGATTTTTTGGCCGGGCGCATTAAGGCTCTTGCGGGGGATGCGCGTCCGAATGCCGAACTGCGTTCCATCGTGCTGGAGCGCCATAGCTTGGAAAAGACCGTTGACAGGATTTTTCAGATTCTTACCGAAGAAAAATACGCGTTACGAAAAAGGATGCCATCTGGTTCTACTTAGTGGTATGAAAATCTATTACATCGCAAATGCGCGCATGCCCACTGAAAAAGCGCATGGTATTCAGATCGCTAAAATGTGCGAAGCATTCGTCGAAAGGGGAATTGATCTTGAATTAATTATTCCGAATCGCAAGACAATAAAGAAAAGTATTCAAGAGTTTTATGGTCTTCGCGTAGAAATTCCTACTGTCAAACTTCCTGTTCCCGATTGGTATGGGTGCGGGCGCATAGGTTTTTTTATAAGTTCCTGCATCTTTGCGCTGGGATATTTTTTTTACTTGCAGGCGAAACGCATTCTCGGCAAATCTGGCAAGATCTATACCATCGATATTGATCAATTTTCTTTTTTTCTTGTTCCGTTTATCGGCATGCCGTATATGGCGGAAATTCACGATGCCAAGCATCCCACATGGCCGTTTCGTCTGCTATTTCGCTTTGCGCGTGGAATTATCACCATCAATGCAATCATAAAAGAAAAACTTTGTGCGCGGTTCGGCTTATGTCATCAAAAAATAATCGTATGCCCCAACGGCGCGGATTTGCGTGCATTTGCAGATTTGCCGGAACGCAGTGCCGCTCGAAAGTCGCTTGGCATACCGGAGGGTATTCGCATGGTACTCTATGCGGGGAAACTTTATGATTGGAAGGGGGTCGGTATTTTAGCCGGTGCGGCCGCGCTATTGAAAGATGCGGCTGTGGTGTATGTGGTTGGCGGCAGTGAAGAGGAGTATTTAAAAATAAGCGGACAGAGCGTATCGCCCGAAAATATGGTGTGTGTGCCGATGCGTCCGCATGCGGAGATCTCGCTCTGGCTAGCCGCATGCGACATTGCAGTGGTGTTGGGGACGCGAGCAAACGAATATTCTTTTTATCACACATCCCCGATGAAAATTTTTGACTACATGGCGAGCCGGAGGCCGATTGTCGCAAGCGATACGCCTGCCAATCGGCAGATAGTTGGCGACAGCGAAGCGTTTTTTTATACTCCGGATTCTGCGGAAAGCTTGGCTTACACCACACGGCTTGCTTTGTCGGATATTGGTTCGGTAAAAGGAAAAATCGAAGCGGCATATAGGAAGGCACAGCCGTTTTCTTGGAAAAATCGCGCCGAAAGTATTTTAGAGTTTATTCGCCGGCAAATATGAAAATCGGCATAGTATTGCATCCTTATGGAGAAGATAAACCAGCGGGGCTCGCACGGTTGATTTTTGAATTGACAAATGAAATGATCGCGCGCGATCGCGAGAATGAATATATTATTTTTCTGAAACACCAGCCAAAAATTTTTCCTGTGTTTTCAGGGAATAATTGGAAAATTGAAGTAATTGGCGGCGGTTTTTTTTGGCTTGATCGATTGCGGAAATTTCCCCGCGCCGACATATATTTGTTCAATACGCCGGCACTTCCGCTTTTTTCAAAACCAGGTTATTTGATTGTGCTCGCGCTAGATTTTGCATATTGGTATTTTCGTCCGAAAGGCATAAGAGGATTTTTGCAGACCTATATGACATATTGGTATCACCAGATATCGCTCGAAAAAGCGGATTATATTGTAACGATTTCCAATGCTACGAAAAATGATTTAAAAGCCCTTTTTACGCTTGGCGCAAAAAATATAGAAACAATATATTTCGGTTTCCGAAATATCGCGGCGACTTCTCCGAAGATGGTAAATGGTCTTCCCGAACATTTTTTCCTTTTTACCGGAGTATGGAAAGAAAGAAAAAATGTTCTCGGTATCGTGCAGGCTTTCTCTCTATTTGCAAAGAAGTTCCCTGAAGCGAGGCTTGTGCTTGCGGG
Source organism: Candidatus Sungiibacteriota bacterium (assembly GCA_016181585.1). GTDB lineage: Bacteria > Patescibacteriota > Minisyncoccia > Sungbacterales > HO2-52-23 > JACOYX01. The sequence continues at coordinate 10,392 of JACOYX010000005.1, forward strand.
CAAGGGAGAGGGGGAATATGCAAAGAAACTAAAAACATATATTGCTGATACGGGACTCAAAGAAAAAATAATTATGCCTGGATTTGTATCTGATGCCGAGCTTTCCTATCTTTACCGGCACGCAAAAGCTCTGCTATTCCCCAGCTTTATTGAAGGTTTTGGGTTTCCCATACTTGAAGCAATGAATGCGGGGCTTCCGGTCATTACTTCAAACCAGTCTTCGCTCGCCGAAGTTGCGGGAGATGCGGCTTCGTGTGTCGATCCGCATAATCCGGCGGCAATAGCCGTAGCAATGGAACGGCTCTCTGTTGATGAAACATGGCGGCAAGAAATGCGTGAAAAAGGCAGGGCGCGGGCGCAAGAATTCGGATGGGAACAGACGGTGCAAAAGTTTCTGGAAATTTTTAAAACCATAGTCGGGAAATAAAAGTTACATAAGTATGAATGACAAAATAAATATGATGATGGGTCAGAGTGCCGCCCTCCTTCAAAAAACCGCGCTGAATGCGGAAATCACGCAGGCTGTGCAAATGATTTGCGATACCCTAAAGCGGGGGAGCACAGTATTTGCCTGCGGCAATGGTGGGTCAATGGAGCAAGCTATGCATATTGCGGGGGAGCTTGTAGATCGGTTCCGTATTGAGCGAAAACCGTTTCCGGTGGTTACGCTCGGTACAAACGCGGCAGTGCTCACTGCATGGGCGAATGACTATGACTACAAAACCGCATTTCGGCGCGAGCTTGAGGCTCTAGGCAGGAAGGGTGATTGTTTGATTGTTTTGAGTACCAGCGGCAATTCAGCCAATGCGATCGAGGCGGTGGAAGCGGCGCGTGCAAAAGGAATTGCGACAATCGGTTTTTTGGGCGAAGCGGGGAAATTGCAGGATATGGCGGATATTCGTCTTTCTGTTCCTTCAAAAGACACGCCGCGGATTCAGGAAGTGCACATGGTGTTAATTCATATTATTTGCGAACTAGTGGAGGAGGAGATGGCACACCTATAAATGAAATTTTCCGATACAATTAAAAAATTTTCAGAACTTTCGGCGGCGGTGGTCGGGGATATAATGCTTGACCGTTATTTTTTGGGTGACATTGAGCGCGTTTCTCCCGAGTCGCCCGCGCCGGTCGTGCTTCTCAGGGAAGAAAAGTGTATTCCCGGAGGTGCCGCAAATACTGCGGTTAATATTGCGTACCTTGGCGCACACGCTTTGCTTTTTGGCAGAGTAGGCAAGGACAATGCCGCGGATATTATAGCCGCTCTTTTGAGCAGTGCGGCTATTGGCGCCAAAGGTGTTCTTGCGTCTCAACTTCCGACAACAGAAAAAAACCGCATTGTCGCTAAGGGTCAGCAAATTGTACGCCTTGATAGGGAAGATGTATCGTATTGGGGAGACCAGCAGGAGCAAGTGTTTTGTCGGAGGATAGAAAGTATGGGGAAAGCGGATGTGATTATTGTTTCCGATTATGCCAAGGGAGTTATAACGCCGCGTGTAGCCGAGACGATTTTGAATCTCGGCCACAAAAAAGGTATTCCGGTGGTAGTGGATGTAAAGCCGAAGCATGCGGAACTTTTTCGCGGGGCTGCTGTTTTTGCGCCAAATAAAAAAGAAGCGGAAGAAATGGCAGGCATTTTGATACGCGATGAAAAGACGCTTGAAAAGGCAGGCAAGATTTTACAGTCAAAATTGCAGGCAAATATATTGATTACTCGCGGTGCGGCAGGCATGACGCTTTTTGCGGGAGATCATATGCGGCATTTTCCCAGCGCGGCGCGGGAAGTATATGACGTGACGGGCGCTGGGGATACGGTTACTGCGGTGTTTGCGCTCGCGCTTGCCGCGCACTGTTCCCCGGAAGACTCCGCAATTTTGGCGACGCATGCCGCCGGTATTGCGGTGGGAAAACGAGGTACCGCCGCCGTGAGTATTCAGGAATTATCCCATGCGGTAGATGCCAATGAAATATGAAGAATAAAAAATTAAAATCCTGGAGAAATATTCAAAAGACTGCAGGCGATCTGCGGAAGCGGAGGAAAAAAATCGTTGCGGCGAGCGGATGTTTTGATATTTTGCACGCAGGACACATTGATTTTCTCGGCAAAGCAAGAGCCGCTGGTGATGTTTTAGTTGTGCTTTTAAATAGCGACAGCTCGGTAAAAAGCTATAAAGGGGAATCGCGGCCGCTAAACTCGCTACACTTGCGTGCGCATGTGCTTTCGGGGCTTGAAGCGGTGGATTTTATCGTTCCTTTTGATGAGCAAACTCCTTTAAACATTTTGGGGGTTATCAAGCCGCATGTGTTTGCGCAGGGTAGCGATTGGGGGAAAAATTGTATTGAGCGCGAAACGGTGGAGCGAAATGGCGGGAAGATCAAAGTGATTAAAAAGATTGAAGGATTTTCGACAACAGGTCTTTTAGAAAAGATTCGAGCGCTCCCCATTATTTGATGGGCCTGTTGCCGAATTGTCTTTGAAGCGAAATTTCAGAAATTTGAGACAAATTTTTCAAACAAATTTTGCGGCCTATCTGTAAGATAAGCCAAGAAATTTTTTGGAAAATTTGACCGAATTTATGGAATTGTAGCCAAAGACAATTTGGCAACAGGCCCATGATTATGAAAATTTGTTTTCTTACTCACAATTTAAAACAGGACAATGGCGGGGGAGTTTTTTCTGCACATGTTGTTTCCGGAATCGCTAAAGCAATGAATGCGGATGCAGAGATCTTGACTACGGAAAAGAGTGGCTTCGCAGGAGAGCAAGCCATTTTAAATTTCGGACGCATCGCGTTTTTTCGGACTTTTTTTGCCGCGAGAAAAGCGTTTAAAAACTGCGATGTCATTCATGCGTTTGATTTATTCCCTTATGGCATGCTTGCCGTATTTGCCGGGCTGGGCTTAGGGAAAAAGGTGATTATTACGCTCATTGGGAGCGGCTCGATTATTCCGCTTTACCAGCCGGCGGCATCTTTTTTTGCGCGGTTTGCTTTGCGGCGAGCGCATCGGCTTGTAGCTATTAGCGCGTTTACGCGAGGTGAAATTTTAAAAAAAGTTCCCGGACTGGAGATTCATGTAATTCATCCCGGCATTGATCTTTCGGAATATAAAACCATTTTACAAGAGCCTTTGTCCGATGAAATAAAAAAGCTGCAGCCATATATTTTAAGTGTGGGCACTATACGCTGGCGAAAGGGATATAAACGAAGTATTCGCGCATTTGCGGAAGTGGTGAAAAAGTTTCCCGATTATCGATATGTAATAGTCGGAAAAAAGCAGTCTGAAAAATTTTTCAGAGAACTGCAAGATATTATTGGAGAATTGAATTTGCAGGGGAAAGTTATTTTTCTTGAAACGATTGAGATGCGTGCAGAACTTTTACGATGGTACCGCGGTGCAGAGCTTTTCTGCTTGTTTTCGGAGAATATAAATCACGATGTGGAGGGGTTTGGCATTGTGTTTCTGGAGGCCGCGGCATGCGGACTTCCGGTGGTCGGCATAAAAAACTGCGGCGTGGAGGATGCCATAGAGGACGGAAAAAATGGCATATTGATCGGCTCGCGTGATCCGAAAGAATTTGCCGGTGCGATTATCTCGATTTTGGGCGACGAAGAAAAAAAACAAAGTATGGGAAAAAAATCTATCGCGCGCGCCAAAATGTTTGCGTGGGGGGAAAAGAACGAAGAATATCAAAAACTTTACAGCCATTATTAAGCAACAGGCCTAATGGGGAGTTAGGGAAATTGACATAAGAGAATAAGAAAAATCCAGCAAATATGCGCGATTGCGCATATTTGCCGAATTTTTACTTTCTAAGCGTTATTTCAATATTTTCTGCGGGAAACAGGCGGGAGAGGCTGCTTGATTCGTAGAATTGCTGGGTTTTGAGAGAGTGGTTTACGATTGGCTCGACTAAGCTATTATAAAAAAAAACGCGCGAGCTTCGTTCGAAAGTGATACGCCTTTTTTTAATTTCCGAAAACATAAAATCAAAATAGTATTCTCGTTTTTTGCCGAGCTTGGTGTTGCTGACAAAAAAATCAAGCGTGTTTACGGAAAATCGCTTTTTATGCGTTGGGTCAATATAGTTATTTTTTGAAGTGAAATGCGGCACGCGGATGGTGAGCGTGCCGCTTTTTTTTAATATTCGGTGAAGGTCTTTCAAGACAGGAATATATTCCACATGTTCCAGAATATCCTGCGCCAAAATTTCATTAAATTCTTCGTTTTGGAAGGGGAGGGGGAGTTTTTCAATGTCGTGCACTATGTCAATACCGGGGATTTGCGCGGAATCCAGATTGATCCATCCCTGTTTTATGTCGGTACCGCAACCGAGATTTAATTTTTTTAAATTCATAGTTTATATATATCATGAGCAAGCCAATTTGACAAATGCAGTTTTTTATTCTAGATTATTCATCAGCGGAGAAGCAAATTATTCGGCATGGAGGATGTCATGAAAGAAGCGCTTTTAGTTGTCGATGTCGATAGCCTGAATCATTGGGACGATGAAGATTGGCTGAAGAGAAACGGCAGACTAGCTGGGGTGCCGGTGATTAAAGGTATTGTGGATGCGGAGCGTGAACAAGGCGGAATAGTCCTTTTTGTTGTTTTGGATTACAAACGGCCGGAGTATGCATGGCATCAGTTTGCTCAAGATGTTCAAGGGTGCATTGGGTGTGATGAGCAATTTGCGAGCAGGCTGGCTCCTTTTTTGGAGCACAGGCATGGCGAGAGATTTGAACCGGTTTTTGCTAAAAAAACAAATAACGCATTCATGAATACTGCTCTGACTGAATTTCTTCTTGAGCGCAACATAGAAAAAATAAAACTGATCGGGTGCAATCTGTTTCAGTGTTTGAAGGATACGGCAATTGGCGCCGTGGCAAACGGATTTCATGTTACTCTTCTTGCAAAAGGAGCTTTTCCGCCGTTTGCAAACGAAGATGGCAAAGCGTGGTGGCGCGATAATATTATTTTTTATAATAGTTCCGAAGGTACGCATATGTCGGTTACCGTGGAAGAATGAATTCTGAGGCACAACGTGCCTCTTTTATTTTTCTCGGAAACAGGTTACTTTAAATCTATTATTCGCGTTTTAATGATTACAATGAAATCAAAGCATAAGATAGCGCTTATTACCGGAATCACCGGGCAGGACGGTTCGTATCTTGCCGAGTTTTTATTGGAAAAAGGATATAAGGTGTACGGCCTTGAGAGAAGGTCGAGTTCGAAAAATCGGCACAATATCGAACATATTGCCGACAAAATTAAATTTGTTTCTGGAGATCTTTTGGACGAAGCATCGCTGGTGCATGCGCTTCGCGAGGTACGTCCTGATGAGGTATATAATCTTGCCTCGCAATCCTTTGTGGGGGAATCATGGAAACAGCCCGTGTATACGGGGGAGGTGACAGGGCTTGGCGCTATTCGTATACTTGAAGCGGTGCGGCAGGTGAACCCGAAAATTAAATTTTACCAAGCATCGAGTTCGGAGATGTTCGGCGCTACCCGAGAAGCGCCGCAAAACGAAAATACTCCTTTTTATCCGCGAAGCCCGTATGCGGTGGCAAAGCTTGCCGCGCATTGGATTACGGTAAACTATCGCGAATCGTACGGCATGTTTGCGGTGTCGGGTATTTTATTCAACCACGAATCGCCGCGGCGCGGCCATGAGTTTGTGACGCGGAAAATTACCAATGGCGTGGCGCGAATCAAAACGGGGCGCGCAAAGGAGTTGCGGCTCGGCACGCTTTCTGCCAAGCGTGATTGGGGATTTGCGGGTGATTATGTGGAGGCGATGTGGAAAATGCTCCAGCAAAAAAAACCGAAGGATTATGTTATAGGAACAGGAAAAACGCATAGCGTGGAGGATTTTGTGAAAGCGGCGTTTTCCCATGCGGGGCTTGATTGGAGAAAATTTGTGAAAATTGATAAGCAATTTGTGCGTCCTGCAGAAGTGAATCATTTGTGGGCCGATTCTTCGCGTGCAAAAAAAGAATTGGGATGGACGGCGAAGGCGGATTTCAATGGCTTGGTGAAAATGATGGTAGATGCGGATCTTAAACAGTATCAAGACTGAAGAATGAATATTGCAATCATACATTCCCGGCTGAATTCAAAAGGTGGAACACAGAGGCATGTGCTTGCCATGGCTTGCGCTTTGCAGGATCTCGGGCATCGTGTCACCGTATATGCGATGGCGTATGATCGGGAGAAGTGCTATCCATCGCTTCTTTCACAGCTAAAGATCGTGTCGCTCGCGGGATACGATACAGAGGCGCAGAAAGTAAACCTGCCTTTTTTAAAATTTTTAAACTATTTTCTTTATTCGCGCAATGAGACGCGCGAGGCGGCGCGCCTTGCTAAAATGATCGAGAGCGGCACAGAGATTCTTTGTCCTTTTGATCGTCTTGCATATCGAACAGCCGTTTATTATAAAAAGAATATTCGTGCCATATGTTCGATTGCGATCATGGATGATATTTATTTGCGGGTATGGGCGGAGTGGCGCAAAAGCCAGTTTGATCCGCAGTATGTTCTTCCGTTGAGGAGGAAGTTTTTTTATAAAATCATAGATTGGTACGAATCGCGAAAATATATTTTGCCTCACGAACGTTTTGTCGTGTTGGACACGCGGACAATGGAGTGGGCGAAGAAGTTTTTTAAAAAGGATGCGGATATCGTGCGAAATGGACTTGATTTGCAGGGTTTTCCTTTTTTCGAACATTCTCTGCGGCAGGAAAAACATGTGTGTCTTTTAAGCACAGGAATTTTTTTTCTGCATCGGCGCTATGAAGATATACTTCATGCAGTAAAGATATTGCGAAGCGAAGGCATTGATGCGGAATTGGCGCTCGTTGGCGGGTATTCAGGGGAACATCGGCGATATTACGAAGCATTGAAAAAACTCGCGGAAGAGCTTGGTATTGGCCCGCGTGTTTTTTTTCTTGGCAATGTGTCGGATGCGGAACTTTTGGAACAATATAAAAAGGGCGATATATATATTTCTGCAAATCATCTGCAAAGCTGGGGATTGGCGCCTTTTGAGGCAATGGCATCCGGCATGCCGACCATTATTTCCAACAGCACCGGAGCCGCCGAGGTTCTTACAGATCGGGTGAATGCATTGCTTATTCCTTCGAAGTCTCCGGAACACATTGCTAGTGCCGTGAGGGAGCTTCTTGAAAAACCGGAGCTTTATGCGGCGCTCGCCCGATCGGGGCGAAAACTGGTCGAAACTGAAATTACATGGCAGAATACCGCGAGGGGATTAGAAAGAATTATGAATAATGAATCACGAATCATGAATGAATCTTTTCATAATTCATGATTCAATATATATGGCACTCAACCAAATGAACGAAGAATTTAATGACGCATTTCAGACCTATTTTCCGCCGCAAAACCGCGTGCAGAAAATTCTTTATGGCGGTTTTACTTCCTTTATTTTAAAAAGCATCAAGCTTCACCGAAAGCTTTTTGGCGGAAAACTCGCGGTCAACGAGCGGGTGATTGAATATCCGTATATTTTCCAGCGCATAAAATCAGGCGCTCGGGTGCTCGACATAGGCTGTGTTTCTTCGCGGCTTACAATAGAGCTTGCAAGTTTGGGGCATGAAGTGCACGGGGTGGATGTGCAGGGCTATCCTTTCCGGCACATCAATTTTCATTTTCATAAAGAAGATATTTTCCGGTGGAATCCGGCAATTTCGTTTGATAGTATTGTACTTATTTCCACTATTGAGCATTTTGGCCTCGGGGGATATGGAGATTCGGTGGTCGAGGATCCGGACAAGCGCGCTATCGAGCGCATTGCGAAGTGGCTGAAACCCGGCGGCCAGATGCTTATTACCACTCCCTTTGGAAAGCCGGGACAGACATCGAAGCATAGGATTTATGACCGTGCGCGTCTGAAGCTGGTTTTTCCAGACGATAAGTTTATTTGGAAAGACGAGCGATACTTTCAGCGTATTGACGGCAGTTGGATGCCTTCTTCCGAAGAAAAATTGCGCCAAATAGAGTCGCGCTCATATCCGGTAAATGGGGTAGTGTTTTTGGATCTTGAGAAAAAATGATGCATAAAACACTTTTCATCACCATGACTTCGAATATGGTTTTCCGGAATCTTTTCTTTTTTCCGGGAAGCGTGTTTGATCGTCTTTGCCAGGAATTGAAAAGAAGCCCCGATCTTCGGATCGTGGTGATTTTAAATAAAAAGGATTTAGAAAAATATTCAGTATTTTTTAAAGATGTGCTGGGAGAGCGATGTGTTATGATTCCCGCCGCCGTGCCGTATCCTAAAAATTTTCTGGAGAAGGCGTTTAATTTCTTTTATTCATATTTTATTTATACCGGCACTACAAAAACGCTAGCGACTGTCGGTATGCGTCTCGATGAGCCCCCGGCCGGCGGCAGGTTTAAAAAATATCTGGCTCCTTTGAAGATGGGTATTGCAAAAACATTCGGCCGTTCGCGCTTTATGCGCGAAAAAGCGGTACCCGCGCTCTATCACCGGATTTTTAAAGGGAGGCAATTTGCATCTCTTTTCGACCAATATCAGCCGTCTGTTGTGTTCGCTTCCCATGTTTTTGGGCGCATCGATACCGAGCTCCTTGCCGAAGCAAAAAGGCGCGGAGTAAAAACTATGGGAATGGTGTCCTGCTGGGATCATTTCGATAAATATTATTTGCCGTTTAAGGTGGATACATTGCTTGCACAAAGCGATCAGGTGAAGGATTTTGCAGTAAAGTATCAAGGATATAGTTCTCGCAATATCGTACTCACCGGCCATCCTTATTTCGACTTTATGGTAGATAAAAAATATGCGGCGGCACGAAGCGATACTCTTGCCATGCTCGGCATCCCCGAACATTCAAAATATATTCTCTATGTATCCGGAAGCGCCTATTGCCAGGACGAGCCGGAAATCATTGAGGAGATTTTAAACTGGATGAATGAGAATCGGTTCGGTACTGATGTGCGGCTGGTTATCCGGCCGTATCAGGGTGGACGCGGGAAGGATAAGGAATTCGATAAGCAAAAATACGATCGCTTCGAATCGCATCCGCGAGTGGTATTTTTCCGCCGCGAGCTTTGGAGTGATTTACAGCGAAGTGTGGATTTTGCCAATATCTTGCGCCACTCTCATGGCGTGCTCGCGGTCTATAGCACAATGACACTCGAGGCCGCGGTTATGGATGCGCCCCTGGTCGGCGTTGCGTTCGACGGGCGTCATATCCGGCCGTTTAACCGTTCTATCAAGCGATTTGCCCTGCGTGAGCACTTCAAAGATGTCTTTCAAAGCGGTGCTGTGGCGATGGCGCATGATTTTGACGAGCTTTTTCATATAATCCAGGAATATTTAGGTAATCCCAAAAAAGATCAGGAGGCGCGGGAGCGCTTGCGAAAGCGCATGTGCTATACGCTTGATGGGAATATTTCGGAAAGAATGGCGAAAACGATTTTAAATTCACTAGACCTACTGCGTAAAGATTTTCGTAACGAAATTTCTTAATTTAGAGACAAAATCGTTGAATAAATTTCGAGGCCTATCGGCTTAGATAAGTCAAGAAGTAGAAGTATCTTTGCGCAGTAGGTCTAATGTCTTAAATAAACTATGCGCGCGCGCTTCAGAAATTTAATACTTTTCTTTTTGTGTCTCACCTATTTTTTTGTACGTGGAAACGGAAGAAAGGATGCAAAAAACCCTAAGAAAATATTGGTGGCTCAGCTTGCAAAACTTGGCGATATGGTATGCGCGACGCCGATGTTTCGCGCGGTAAAAAAACAATATCCGCAATGCGAAGTGTATATATTGGGAGACAGAGTAAACCGCGAACTGTTGGCTGGAAATCGCGATGTGGACGGATATATAGTTTATGAAAAAGAATTTTGGAAAACGCGCCGCGAGGTTAAGCAAGAAAAATTTGATGCAGTATTGCTTACCGGCCCTTCACCGGAAATTTTAGCGCTTCTTTTCCTTTCCGGTATTCCGTTGGTCGTTGCCCCAAAAATAGAAAACGGTTTCTCGCCGCAGGAGACGAGAGTGTATAAACTTTTACTGAAGTTTGTTACTGCAATTTCGCATCGAATGGGGTTTTATGCCGCAAGAGAATATCTCCGGCTTTTAGAGCCGGTCGGAATTGTGTCCGATGGCACTTCAAAATATCTAAACTATTCAGAAGATTCAAGAAAAAAAGTTGCGGAGTTTTTGGCGGCGCATAATCTTGATAGTGCAAAAGATTTTTTAGTAGGTATTTTCCCCTCTACGGGATATGAGATAAAACGTTGGCCGGCGGAGCGGTTTGCCGAAGTTGCCGATTATATGATTGAAAAATATAATGCGGCGGTGGTGGTGCCGGGAAGCGAAGGGGATCGAACGCAGTGCGAAGAGATGGTTGCGCACATGCGGCACAGAGAAAAAGTAGTCTCTGCAGTAGGGAAATTTTCGGTGGACGAATTGAAAGCGTTGGTTGCGCGGATGAAGCTTTTTATCAGTGTTGATACGGGGCCGATTTATATTGCCGAGGCCTTTGGCGTACCGACCGTTGATATTGTGGGACCCATGGATGACCGCGAACAGCCGCCAATAGGCGAAAAACACAAAGTGGTGAAAGTTGCGCGCAAAGAACCCCAGCTTCATGTTATGAATACAAGCGTGTTTGATTATAACGAGGCGGTACGGCAGAGAGACGGGATTACGGTGGAGATGGTATGCGAGGTTATTGATACATTAATTGGTGCCCCAAATTAATATAATTATTACAAATTAATTAATTTGACTAATCGTAGAGAAACAATAATCCAGCAAATATGCGCGATCGCGCATATTTGCTGGAATTGCTTGGAGAAGGCATGGGTATGAAGAGTTTATTTGAAGAAACCATGCGATATTGAGTGTGTGATGTATTAGCAATGTGTTGGTATTATGTCGGCGTTGCAAAGGGTATTTAATCAGGGGAATTTGTAAATGATTTTATGAAATGGTAGAAAATAGATATGAGCGAATCTAATATAAAAAAAATCATCATCACCGGAGCTGCGGGATTTATCGGTACTAATGTTGCAAAACACCTTTCGGAGAAAGGGTATTCTGTTGTTGCGGTTGATTATTTAAAGGATAGTGATGAAGTAAAAAAGAAAAATCTTGAGGCATTTAAATATGAAAAATATTACGATCGGGATGAATTTTTGGAATTGGTGAAAAGAGATGCTTTGCCGCCGGTGGAGGCGATAGTTCATTTGGGGGCGGATACGAACACGCAAGAAACTGATACGGAATATCTTTTGAAAAATAATACCGAATATACAAAGGAGCTCTTCTTATATTGCGTTCGAAATAACGTGCGGTTTTTGTATGCTTCGTCTGCCGCAACATATGGTGACGGATCAAAAGGTTATTCTGATAATGAGCGCAATCTTAAGCCGTTAAATCCCTATGGCCTTTCTAAGCATCTTTTCGACGAGTGGTGTTTGGAGCAAACAAAAAAACCGCCGCAATGGGCTGGGTTTAAGTTTTTTAATGTATGCGGGCCGCATGAGGAGCATAAAGGCACTATGGCTTCGGTTGTGTATAAAGGATTTCATGAAATTCAAAAAACGGAAACCCTAAAATTATTTAAATCATACCGCAATGGGTATAACAACGGCAAACAAAAGCGGGATTTTATATTCGTCGCAGATATTGCGAGCGTCATTTTATTTTTTCTGGACCATCCGGAAAAGACAGGAATTTTTAATGTGGGTACGGGACAAGCGCGGACGTTTCTTGATTTGGGACATGCGTTGTTTAAGGCACTTGGCAAGAAACCAAATATAGAATTTATCGATATGCCGGAGGGATTGAAAGACCAATATCAATATTTCACTGAAGCGGATATAGGAAAACTGCGAAGTGCCGGCTACACCAAAGAATTTACTTCGCTTGAGGAAGGGGTGAGAAAATATGTAGTGTGGTTGAAAAATAAAAACACCATCGCTTGATGGTGTGAATGTTATAGAGTAAATAAAATAACGGTAACGGGACTGTCCTCGGTGAAATCCGAATATACTCGTTTCATTTCAGCAAGGAGTCCTGCAAGACTGCGGCAGGAAGGATCATGCTCATTTGCAAGTAACCTTTCCGGAATAAGGTGGGCTGCATAAAGTGCTCGCATGACAACAGTACCTTTAGTAATTACTTCGTCCTTGCCGGTTTCTTTAATCAGGAGTTCATCTCCGATATTTACTTTCATCCACTTATCGCCGTTGCGCACAGTCACATTTAATCCCTCGTTAAAAACCGGATTTTTAAAAAGTAATTCGTGCAGCATTCTTCACCTCTCGAAAAATAAAAAGGACCGATGTAATTTTATCAAAGCTTTGACGCTTGCCACAATGAGTACTAATATGGTTTTGTATGCAAATGCAATCCTCAGGTTTTAAAGTTGAGCAATTTAGGAAATTAAATAACTGGAAACTTTTGGAAATGGACGCAAGCATTCCGCTCACGGTTTCTTTCGTGTGCCCCGCAGATGGAAAAGAAATACGCGTTCTTTGTACTTTTGTCGGCAATGGCGGAGCGCAAAAAATGCGAATAGGCTCTTGTGAATCATGCGGCTATACGGGATATATTGACCGTCCGACAAAAGAATGGATCGGGAGATTTTATTCCGAATCATGGGATAAAGGCAATCCGGCAACGCAAGAGGAGCGGGTGCGGCTTGAAGTAGGGCGGCGGAAAATTCAATTTAACGAAGGGCTTGACAAACTTACGAATCGAACCTATATTTTGCAAAATAAATTAAAAGGCTTGTTGAAAAAAGATCGGCCGATATGTGAAATTGGATGCGGTTATGGGTTCGAACTTCAGCATTTGAAAGATTGGGGATTTTCTCAACTCACGGGGCTTGAAGCGTCGCCCCATCGTGCGGAAGTGGCGCGGCGGGCTTTCGGACATGAAATATTTACCGCGCCGTTTGAAAATGCGGAATTGCAGGAAAAACTTCGGGCAAAGGGACCGTTTGGTCTCATCTATTCGCATCATGTTTTTGAGCACGTGTATGATCCGGATGAAATTATCCGCCTTGTGTCTGGACTCCAGGAAGAAGGGGATTATTTTATGATAACGCTTCCAAATTTTGAGGGAGAGTTTTCGCTGGGGACGCTTTTCTTTTTGCCGCACTTGCATACGTTTACCAAATATGCGCTTGCAAAACTTCTTGCAAAATATGGATACGAAGTGGCTGATGACTCGCTTTGCACAAAATATGAAATAAGTTTTGCGGCAAAAAAAGTGCAAAATCCGAAAGTGAAAGAGCCGGAACGGAAAGATTTTTTCGAACAGGCGATTGCAAAGTTTTCAAATTATTTCCGGTTTCCGAAAGAGCCGGCCGGTCGGAAAGTTTTCTGGGGTTCGCGCGATATTGATGTTGGAGGATATCTGCCGTATAGGGGAGATTTTTTAACAAGGATAATGGAGGTATTCACTTCGCGCCTTTTTACTCTGCGCCACAAAAAAGAGCTTACGGTCTACATCGGCACGCCGCCGCACGATTGGCGGGGGATTATTTCGCTCGTGGTATCACCGCTCGAGAACCGCAAAGCACATTCTCCGATCGAGATTCAGTTTGAGAAGAATGTAAAACTTGCATATAAGTAATTTTTCCAGCATTTATCCGCGATCGCGGATAAATGCTGGAAAACAGAAGGCATCAAGCATTGTTCAGGTTCACGTTACTTGAAGTTGCGGTTCTCGATTTGTATTGCTTTGCTCAAAGATTAATATACGCCAATGAAGTGCCTTTAATGTGTTTGATGTTTTTGTAGCGGGGGTTGGTGCGTTGGAGTTCGTTGAGGGCACGGGTTACTCCTTCCCATGCGCCGTAGTCATGCCACAGCACTATGCCGTTTTCCCGCATCATTGACTCTGTTTTTTGGGTGTCGCTAATTACATATTCATAGGTATGCGCGCCGTCAATAAATAGAAGATCAATTTTTCCGTGGAAAGGAGAAAAATCAAATGTCGCCGAATCGCCGAAGAGGCGTTTTATTTTTTTCTCCTCATTGGTTCCCGTAAAGCGAAGTTTTCTTTGGGAGTTTGGCACAAATTTTTTGTCGCCCGTGATGGCAAATTCCGTTTCCATATTTTCGGCGGGGAGATCCAGTGTATACACGATGCCGTCATCGGTATTTGCCGCCATGTTGTACGCTGTTCTTCCGTCAAACGTGCCGATTTCAAAAAGCGTTTTTGGTTTTTGCGTTTGAATGAATGAGTTAATGAGCATCAGTTCAAGAAGCGACACGTTGCCTGAAATTCCTTCATGTCCGCGTAAAACAATGGGCGGGTATTGGCGTATCAATGCATCGGGAGATACTTGGGGGAGCAATGTAAGAGGTTTTTTTCTTCGCGTTTCAAAACCGAAGTGCGCGGCAAATTCCGCCAAGTATGCCCGTTCTCGCTTGGTAAATATGCCGATGGTAAATAAATAGAAAGAGGCAAAAATGCTATATAAATATTTGGCGATAAAGCGGGTTGATTTCCACATAGTATATGTTTCATAGTAGGGTGTATTGTTGCTTTATTCAATAGACCTACTGCAAAAGATTTTCGTAACGAAATTTCTTAATTTAGAGACAAAATCGTTGAATAAATTTCGAGGCCTATCGGCTTGGATAAGCCAAGAAATTTTGAAGCGATTTTGGCCTAAATTAAGAAATTGCAGTAGAAGTATCTTTGCGCAGTAGGTCTAAGGTTACTTTATTAAGCTAAAAGTGGTTATATTATTCATGAGTATTCTGCAGCCAATTCGGGAGGTGGTGTTTAAGACACGGCATCGCCTGCGCAATACATATCCTGTATGGTATAGAGTTTTGAATAGGAAGTCGCGTGGGTTTTGGAATGAGCACGGTAGAATTACACAGGATAACATTGGTAAAACAATCGTTGAGACTTTGAAAAAAGAAGGGATTGCGGTCACCGATGTCGCAACACTTTTTCCTGAGATGTCTTTTGATGAAATGCGGCGTTTTGCTTTTGATACTTTGAAAAAGCCTGGCATCGAACAAGAAATTGCGGAGCATGAAAAAATGATACAGGAGCGGGTGGAGACGGGCGCGGTGCGTGCAGGAAAGCGAAAGCATGTCAAAGATTTTATTGTCGAGCCGTGGGGATCTACGGGGAATAATATATTGCCTGCGCTAGATAATCCTTTTATCAAAGCAAATCTTGACGATGGGCTTATTCAAATTGTAGGGTCGTATTTGGGGCTTGCTCCGCGTTTTAGGGCATTTTCTTTGCGGCTGACACTCACGAGTCCCGATGGCGCGAAAGAATATTTTTCCCAGCGCTGGCATCGCGATAATGAAGATAAGCGTCTTTGTAAAATGTTTATTTACATGACCGATGTTTTGGATGATGCGGACGGGCCGTTTAAATATATAAAAGAATCGCATGCAATGGGTAGATATGGCAATGTGTTTCCTTCGCGCCCGCCGTCTTCTCTCTACCCGGATCTTGGAGGGGTGGAGAAGGTGATTCCCGCGGATGTTGTTCAAACTTGCTTTGGCCGTGCAGGTACGGTAGTTTTAGCCGATACCGGCGGATTGCATAAAGGGGGATACACGACAAGCAAGCCGCGATTTATGTACACGGGCACTTTTTTTACCGATGCCTCGGTGTCGCCGATTCATTTGAAATATGAAGGGGATATAAAAAGTTTGTCTCCGCTTGCCAAATTTGCACTCGAAAGATGATATATAATGAAAACTATTTTTATCTCAAGCTTTCATCCGTTTATCTCACGGAACATTCTTTATACTCCGGTGATTTCGCATATCCTGCGGGAGCGAAAAGACGCGCAAATTGTTATTTTAGTTCCGGATTATAAAAAAGAATATTTTGTAAAATGTTTTGCGGGGAAACGGATTGCGATAGAAGGGGTTAGGACGGGAGGCGCGCCGAAATTTCGAACGCTTTTTTTTAAACGCATGGCTCGGATGATGCTCGATACGGATACCGCGCGCATACAAAAGCGTTCAAAACTGCATATAGAGGGCGGTCTTTTTTATTTTCTTGTATCATATATTGCTGTTGGTTTTGGAAAATTCAGATTATTCCGAAGCGTTTTGCGTTTTCTCGACTATTGGTTTGCGGATTTTGAGCGTTTCAATGAGGCGCTCTTTCGCTGGAAACCGGATTTGATTGTGGCGACCGATGTGCAAAATGAGTACAATGTGTCGCTTATGCAAGCCGCCCGCTATTACAATATTCCTGCCGTGGCGATGGTGCGCTCTTGGGATAATTTAACTTCCTTGCAAGGGATGATGCGTGTTGCGCCAAAGCTTCTCTTGGTTCCCACGGCGCAGTTAAAAAAAGAAGCGATTCTCTATCACGATATTCCAGAAGATTATATTCGAGTGGTAGGCATACCTCACTATGACCGCTATCGCGGGGGCGTGAAAATTGCGCGGGAGGAATTTTTTAATTCGATGGGACTTGACCCGGAAAAAAAGCTGATACTTTATACTACGCTGGGCGATCGTTACTTGGGGACGGCGAGCGTGGATCAAGCAGTACTGGAAGTTTTAAAACATATTGATGTAAATATTGTGGTGCGATGCCACCCGGGGGATACTATTACTTTAGAACATTCATTTAAGACGCCGGCGACGATGATTTTTGACCGTCCGGGTGTTATATTTAAGCAAGGCAATTTCGGCAATCGCGAAATAAGTGCGGATGATGACAAAAAGCTGGAGCACGAACTTTTTTATGCCGATGTTGTGGTGCTTTGCGCATCTACTATCGCTATCGATGCCGCAGTCTTCGGCGCGCCCGCGATAGGAGTTGCTTTTTCTGGAACTCCCGCGTCATACTGGGCAAGTCCGCGCCGTTTTTACGGCTATACGCACTTGAAACGGGTGGTAAAAACCGGAGGGATCCGGCTTGTGGGAAGTAAGGAGGAATTGCGCCGCGAGGTTGATGCGTATTTGCGCGATCCGGCGAGAGATAAAAAAGAAAGAGAACATATGATTTGCCAAGAAGATGGTTTTTGCGATGCGGAAAGTTCGGAGCGGGTTGCTCGCATTATTACGCAAGAGGTCTTATGAAAAATAGTAAATTCCAATTTTTTTTACAGCAGGTAGAGGAATATGGAGGAAAAAAACTGGTGCGGGGACACGCGACACGGGCTATTTTGGGTATGGTGTATAATGCGTATGAATTTACCAAGGCGCGCTCCGGTGTCCAAGTGCTGAATCTCTATGCATCACGTGATGACTCGGGGTTTAGGGAAAATGTATACAAGCCGCTTTTTTCCCATGCTGAATATTGCGGTGTCGATATGTGGCAGGATAAATTTATCTATGAGGGCAAAAAGCTTGCGGATTCGCACACATTGCCATTTGCCGATAATACATTCGATGCTGTTATGACCACTAAAGTGCTTCTCGAACATGTTTCGGAGCCGGAGCTGACCTTGCGCGAAATAAAGCGCGTGCTCAAGCCCGGCGGAGAAGCGTTTTTGCTTGCGCCATTTATTACGATTGCGCACCAGGCGCCGTATGATTTTTTTCGCTATACCGAATATGGACTGCGGCATTTGTTTAAAAAGACGGGGTTTGATGTGGTGTCGCTTGAGCGTTCAAACAGTGATTTTATGACCACCATGGATGCGCGGGCGATGTTTAGTTCTATGGGTATTCTGCCGTGGGCGGCGCGCCGTATGATTGCGGTATATACGAAACACATCCGGTATCCTATTGCTAGATTTTTGGACAGGTTTATACCGAATCAGGGAAGATTTACAAAGTATTATATATGCAGAGTGAAGAAAATATAAAATTTGAGTATTCAAGTGAAAACTATCTTAATTAATTTCGGCAACAGCTTTTTTGTGCGTAATTTCCTTCGCACCGATGCTTTGCCGATCCTTCGCAGTGCTGGATATATCCGCATCGTACTGCTTGCTCCGGCAGAGAAGATCGAATACTACAAAAAAGAATTTCCTTATCCGGAGCTGGTATTCGGCGCATTGCCCAATACAAAAAATTTTCTTGTGGAAAGATTTTTTCGTTTTCTGGAGACCGCGAGCGTGCACACCCACACGGCAACTATGATACGGCGGTATGATTTCGTGCGGTCGCGCGGGGGGAAATTTTTGGCGACACGGCTATGGCTTGCCGTTCTGCGGCGAGCATGTTGGGAATTGGGACGTTTCCGATGGTGGCGCAAGTGCATTCGCAGGGTATATTTTTTGTTTCCGAGCGCCACATTTCGCGAAGCATTTTTAATATATAAACCCGATCTGGTTTATTGCCCAACCATGCTTTACCACGACATGCGGATTGTGAAAGAAGCAAAAAAGGCGGGCATCAAAACACTGGGCATGATTTTGAGCTGGGATAATTTATACAGCAAATCACTTATCCGCGTGCATCCGGACAGGCTGTTGGTCCACACGGAACTTGCGCGAAAGCAAGCCGAAAAATTTGGCGACTACCCGCCGGAGCGCGTGCAGGTGACGGGGATTGCGCAATATGACCGCTATTTTACCAAAAAAGATATTATTCCGCGGGAAGATTTTATGCGTGACATAGGTGCGGATCCGCATAAAAAATTGATTGTGTACGGGACATCGGGAAAGGGAAGTTTGTGGATAGACTTGGATATTTTGGGCATCGTTGCGGAGGAAATAAAAAAACAATCATTCGGAGAACCCTTTGAACTTCTTTTGCGCGCGCATCCTCGTTACGACCTCCCTGCGCATAAATTGGAATTTATCCGGAATCAATATCATTTTCTCGCAATTCCTTCTACAAAGCATTTGGGGGGAGGTCAAAATGATTGGGAGTTTGACGAGGAAAAAACCGCTTTTCTTGCCAATACGCTGGCGCATGCCGATATTATTATTTCCATGTATTCCACATTTTTTATCGAGGCGGCGGTTTTTGACAGGCCGCTTATTGGTATTGCGTTTGACGGGGAGAAAAAAAGGCCGTATTGGGATTCGGCAGTGCGCTTTTTTGAATGGGATCATTTAAAAGAAATCCGTGAGCTAAAGGGCATCTGGCACGTGCGTTCGCGCGCAGAGCTTGTAGACGCGATAAATGCATATCTGAAAAATCCTGCCCTGTACTGTGAGGGAAGGGCGCGAATGAAAGAAGTGCAGTCGCAGTATACCGATGGTAAATCCGCGGAGCGGGTGGCGCGTTGTATGATTGGCTTGCTGAAAGAAGGCAATTCCGTGTAATAGTCTCGATATATTTTTATGGCACAAGAGTATAAAAAAACAATTTTACTTCCGATCTATCATGGCATGCGCGCAAAGAATTTTCTGCTTACGGATACGTATCGCGAGCTCGCCAAAGACACGGCAATTCGTCTTGTCATTGTAGCGCCTTCGTTTAAGATTGATTATTATCGGCGCGCCTTTCCGGAGGCGGATGTTGTCTTTGCGCCGCTGGATATAAGCCCGAATGACGAACCTTTGTTTGGAAAATTGCTTGCGGAGCTTGCTTTCAATTCGCTTGATACGAATACGATTCGCTTCAAGCAGTTGCTGCAATATTGGCAATACGGCAATTTACCGCGGTTTTTTTTGAAGCGCACTCTCAATTATATTTTTGGTTCATTTACTTCATCCAGATCCGTTATCCGATTTTTGGATCGTTTTGTGGCGCCTCATGCCGCGGTTTTGCGTATTTTTGATCAATATAATCCCGATTTGGCGCTTGCGCCTGACATTGTTTTTCCGATTGACCGTTTTTTTCTTCGCGCAGCGCGGAAAAGAGGGATTCCTACGGCAGGCATGATGCGTTCGTGGGACAATATTACTGCAAAAGGGGTTGTGCAGATATTGCCGGATATGTTAATTCTTCACACGACGCGCATGAAGAGGCTTGCAGAAAAGCTGGTGGGAATGCCGGCAGAAAAAATAATGGTAAGCGGTCCTCCGGACTTCGATGACTATTACAAGCCGGCCATTTTTTCGCGCGAGGAGTTTTGTCAAAAGCTTGGTATTCCTGCGAGCCGGCGCATTGTGTTGTTCACTCCGTTTTTTGACGCATCTATTGACTCGGCAATCATACTTCTGCAGGAACTTTTAAAAGCGCTTGATGATGGCCGGATTCCTTACGATGTACAAATACTTCTGCGCTACCGTCCCGGGTATACTGCCGCATCTTCTCTTGCAATTCCATCTCATCCGCGTCTTGTGATTACCTATCCGTGCGAGCAGTATTTTTATGGGAAGAAAGGCGCGAAAGAAAGAATTATTGACTGGGAATTTTCAAAGCAAGATGTGGATCTGCTCACTCATTCTATGCGCTACAGCGAGGTGATGGTGAATACCGTTTCTACGCTTACGATAGATTCCGCGGCTTGCGACAAACCGGCAATAGGGGTACGGTTTGACGCCGCGCCCAACTGCCCACCTGAACATCAAATAACCAAAGTTATGGATCTCCACGATCACTATAGAGAGCTTGAACGCACGGGAGGGATACGGCTGGCTAAAAATATCGACGAGCTGATCGGGAGTATTAATTTTTACCTCAAGCATCCGGAAGCCGATCGCGATGGAAGAAAGCGGATTTGCGAAGAGCAGATTGAATTTTTTGACGGGAAAAACGGTACGCGCGCCGCGGAATTTATTAAAAGTGCAATTCGTCCAGCACATTGAGTTTTTTGGTTTTTTACCCTATTCTGGGGTTATATATGTCTCATCCCGATTACAGTTTTGCCATAAAAAAGTTTCGCGAGCTTCATAATTGGAAAATCCTCCGGATCACCAAAGACGTTTCGCTTGTTGAAATATTGGATTGTCCCAGCAAGTGCGGGGATTTTCGCACGCTCGCTGTGCTTACCGGCAATCATGGGGCAAGATTTTTGCGCGTCGGCTGTTGCGGTGCGTGCGGATATGTGGGGTATAAAGACAAGCCGACAAAAGAGTGGATCACCAAATTCTATGCGAGCACATGGGATGGAAGCAAAAAAGACGTGAAAGGGCAGGAACGCTATGTTGCAGAACTCATGGCGGAAAAGCGAAAGAAATATATGTCGGACAGCAAGGAATTCGTCCGCGTGCGCATGGTGATAGAGCGTTTTGCGCCGTATCTCGATAAAGAAAAACCTATTTGCGATATCGGTTCGGGGTTTGGACTTCAGCTCGATCATTTCAAACGTCTTGGATTTAAGCAGGTATTTGGCATGGAGGCATCACCGCATCGCGCAGAGGTTGCACGCCGCGCTTTTGGCTTGCAGGTGCAAAACGGCGTATTTGAAGGGGAGGAAGTGCAAAATTCGTTAGGCGCTCACGGCCCATTCGGGTTGATTTATTCGAACAATGTCATTGAGCATACTTATGCTCCGGAAGAAATTCTTGCGTTGAGCGCGGCATTGCAGAGGGAAGGAGATTATTTTATTGCCTCGCTCCCAAGGTTTCGCGGCGACCCTTCACTCTCCACGCTTTTGTTTTTTCCACACCTCAATTCTTTTACCCAATTTGCGTTTCAAAAATTGCTTCTCGCGCACGGCTATAAAATGAAGGACGAACTTTCAACCTCGCATGAAATTTGCGTGCTCGCCCAAAAAACCGAGCCGGCCATGCTGTCGTCCGGAAGAGATTTTTTTGCGGAGGCACTCGCAAAATACGAACGTTTTTTCAAATTCAACCGGTTTAAAAAAACTAGCGTTTTTTGGTGTGCGCGCGATACGGATGTTTCCGGCACTCTTCCTTATTTTGGCGACAATAAATTCACGCGCGTGGGCGAGCTAGTGTGGGCAAAGATGCTTCGCAGGCAATTTGCGGGAGACCCGCCGTTGGTCAACGGCATACCGGATTTACCGATTGCGGGCGGCATGATTTCTTTTGTTGTCGGCCCCGTGGAGAAACGTTTTACCGATGCGCAATCTTCACCCATAGAAATTCAATTCGAGGATGATATAATGTTGACATATAGATAACTGAGATCAAAATATTTTTTATATCTATGCAGTTTGTAGTTCAGGAACGTGTTTGGTGAACAGTGTAATTCATACAATAGTTTTTTATATTATTAGCCACCACCTAATTCCGCGATCGCGGAATTAGGTGGTGGACGCACAAGAACACTACCCTTTGGGATTGCCGGAAGACACGGTATTTGCGGCGAGCGAAGCATGGGTGTGCAAAATAAAAAACAAGCAGAAAGATTGGTGCGAGCTGCAACAGAATCTATTTCCGAAGAGCAATTTATCGAACTTCGATCGCAAGTCAAACATTTTGATGCAGTGCGGACATGATATAAAGATATAAAAAACGGCGTATGCGCCGTTTTTTAAATTTAATCAAAGTATGGTGTGGTGGCTCTACGCATGGCAAGTTCCGCATCTTCGATTTTTATTTCGCCAATATCCAAAAGTCTGGTGGAAGTGCGTTCAAAGAGCGCATATTGCTTGTTCTCTTTGATTAGCGAAAGATATGGGCGCAGAAAGCGTTTGTAAATTCCAACCGCCTGCTTCCGTCCGTCTATATATATTTTGCATCCGGCGGCAAGGCGGGGGAGAAGATTGATAATATCGCCGTTGGGAAGTTTTACGAGTTGATTATTTTCAAGCCAATAGCCGGGGCCGTCGATTATGACAAAATCAAACGGACTATCTTGGATGGGGAGCGTTTTGTAGCCTGAAAAAAACTGATATGGCGATATGAGATCGTTTTTAAATGCATGCGCTTCGGAATATGAGAAATTGATATTTTTGAGTATATCGGGCGGAGTAAGTTTTTTGGCGATATCAATGCATTTTTCAAATTGCTCGATACTGGTAATTTTGCCGCCCGGAGCGGCTATGGCCATGATTGCGGCAGATGCGCCTATCCCGCCGCCAAGTTCAAGAATATTCTGCGGCGCGTAGGTTTGCAGAAGTCCATATAGCTTGGCCGCGTCGTTTTTGCCGATAATCCATTCTCCCTCCGGAGAATTTTTAAAAATAGCGTATACTTCCGCGAGTTTTGGATTGGCGATAAATATACTGCGATGCTGTTTTTTTTCGAGGAGATCGCCTCGTATCTGTTGGATTTTATGCGCTATATGGTTAAGCATGATGCAGACGTTTTTTTAAAAGCGCTTCTGCGAGGAGGAAGTCGTGTTCGGTGTCGATGTCTACCGCATCGTTTTTCTCTATTTTGTGAAAGCGTACGCGCGGGCCGGTGAGGAGTTTATCACGCATCAGGGTATCGCGGCGCACTGCGATAACATCTACATGCGCGTATGCCTGAATGTTATAAAATTGGCGCGCGGTAGCGGAGGGTTCGGCGAGTCCCGACATTTCTTTGGGTATGAAGGGTAGAAGTACTTCGTTTTCTATTTTCCAAAGTTTATAGGGATGCTTGGATGCTGTGGTTATCGTGCGGCTTGAAGTTGCTTCGGGATCGTGCAAAAGGTGCTCGATGCAGGTGTTTATGGACTCCGTGGTGCAAAGCGGGCTGGTGGGGGGGAGGCGGAGTACGATATCCGGTTTCCAGTTTTCGTTTTGCTCAAGCCACGAAACCGCGTGGGTAAGAAAATCGATGTCGGAGGCCGTGTCATTGGCTAGTTTTGCAGGACGCAAGAAAGGAGTTTCGGCGCCGTATTGCCTGCCGATTTCCGCGTATTCTTGGGAGTCGGTAGAGAGAATAATACGCGTGATATATGGTGATTGTTTTGCGGCTTCAATAATCCATGCGAGCAGGGGTTTCCCCAGAAGCGGACGGATGTTTTTATGCGGAATGCTTTTGGATCCTGATCGGGCGCCCACGATACCGAGAATATTTGGTTTTTTTTGTTGTGAGACGAACATGACGGTAAAACACGAAGCTAAGCTTCGTATTTTTAAGTTTTCAATAGACCTACTGCGTAAAGATTTTCGTAACGAAATTTCTTAATTTAGAGACAAAATCGTTGAATAAATTTCGAGGCCTATCGGGCTTAGATAA
>JACOYX010000006.1 GCA_016181585.1 Candidatus Sungiibacteriota bacterium
CCGATATCGTGTTCGTGCGCACGCCCATCCTTCAAACCTTTATAGCACCTATTCTAACGTGGTAACGGCATCTACTAATTGTGTGTTTTAATTTGTGTGAGTATTTGCCTCGTCACGACATGTCGGGATCGCTTCAAAGGCTATTTGGCAACAGTCCCATAAAGATATGCATCGCAGACAAACTTGATAGTGTAAAGAAAGATATATAAGTTATGGAACCTATGTCTAAATCTTCAGATCATATCGATCGTACCCTCCGCACGCTTAAAAAAAAGTATGTGGCAGTACATAAAAAGCGCATGAGGCCGTGGCATGCGTGGTTTATGGTTGGTATTTTTGCCGGTATGACTGCAATCGCAGGGATTGCGGCAAATCTAAGTGGATCGTTTGAAGGCATTTTTGCGGCCCGATTGTCTGGTGCGGGGAAGTCACTGGTGACTATCAAGGGCAAATATTCAGAGTTTTATAATTTTCCTAAGAGATTTTTTAGCGAAGCCAATCTTTCCCAGAAGAAAATCCTTAGGGTTACCGATGCGCAGTATTTGAGTCTAAAAAAAATGCATAATGGCATAGTGCCTTATGCATTCGCGCGTGTAGAATATGATGCGTCGGTGTATGGCGCCACCACACCTCAAGGGATTAAGATCGGGGATCCGGCATTCCCCAAGCTTAATAATGGTCACCCGCGCTGGGAGGTTATGGCGCATGAGCAGGGGCACAATTTTTTTGGCGGCACCAGTGCTTTTTATTATACACTGGCCGTCCCAGGCCCCTTTTTGCAGGAAAGCCTTGCGGTGTTGAGCGCATTTTATACGTATCATGATATCATTGAAAATAGCAGAATTTATCAAATGGACGGCACTATGTTTAGAAGTTTGAGATATGATTTTGATAATGGCCGTAAATATCAGGAGAAGCAGTTTAACGCATATGGTATCGCAGGAACTCCTTTTAACGAGTATGATGTGTTAACAAGCCAGGCGCTTGATTATAAAATGATTTTATTTGGAGAGAAATACGGCTGGCAGAATTATACGAAAGTTACCAAAGCGTTTGAAGACGGTATTGCAGAAAAATTTGACTTTCATCGCGATGGCGTTTCCGGTATTGAACGGAGTACTTATGTCATTGCAGTGCTTAGCGCGGCGTTTGCTAAAGATTTCCGCGCGGAATTTGCAGAACTCCATTTTCCTATCGATGATGCGCTGTATGGCAAGATGTATGGAATAATAAGAGAGTATATTAATACTGCGGAAGCACGAAAATGACATTACACGAAATTTTAATTCGCGCTGGACAGGAGCACTGGTCAACCGGACATTTCAACGCCGGGGAATTTGATCATATACGGGCAATTGCGGAAGCATGCAAAGAGTTGGGGGCGCCCGCGATTATCGGCACATCGGAGGGAGAACGAAAGCACATGGGGTCTCGGGAGATAGTGGCGATGCGTGATGCTCTGCGCCTTGATCTCAATATTCCCATTTTTTTGAATGCTGATCACCACAAGAGCGTAGAGGCGGCCGAGGAGGCGGCGGATGCGGGCTATGATTCGGTGCATATTGATTTATCGGCAAAACCGTTGGAAGAAAATATTGCTGGAACGCGAGAAATTGTTTCATACGCGCGGGCAAAAAATCCTGGAATTTCGGTAGAAGGAGAGCTGGGGTATTTAAAAGGTGAATCAAAAGTGCAAAACGAAAAAATTGCGGTAAGCGCCGAAGACTATACAAAACCGGAGGATGCCGCGAGGTTTGTGCAAGAAACTGGAATAGATCGTCTGGCGATTGTTGCGGGCAATATTCATGGGATTTCTTTAGATGAGCCGGATTTGGATATCGAGCGGATTCGCGTCATACGGAATGCAGTGCCGGAGAATATTGCGCTTGTTTTGCATGCGGGCTCCGGAATACCGGACGCACAAATAAGAGCCGCCATTGAAGCGGGGATTTCAAATATTCACATCAATACCGATATGCGCGTGGCATATATGCAGGAATTGCGTAAGTCGCTTGCGGAGCATCTTGATGAAGTGGCGATGTATAAATTGGATGTTTCGGCAATTGATGCAATGAAAAAAGTTATAAAAGAAAAACTGGTATTATTTGAGTCGGTGAATAAAATTTGATAAATTAATTTATAGTTATGACGTTTGAAAATAAGAGCAAGCATGAAAATAGCTTAGAAAGTATCGTGGAGGCATATTCAAGAGAACATGATGTCACGGAAGTAATTATATATTTACGCGCACATAAAGAAGACATCGGAGAATTTTGTTTGCAATTGCGAGATCTCTATGGAGAAAAAGACACAAGTACTCCTTATCTCTTGATTGCAAATATTTTAGAAAAACTTTTAAAATAATTACTAATGAAAATCTTCATTACGCGTTTGATTCCCGATAAAGGAATTAATTTGCTCAAAGAAAAGGGATATGAAGTGGTGGTAAGCCCGCATGATCGGGTGCTTACAAAAAATGAGCTGATTGATGTTTTACAAAAAGACCGCTACGATGCGGTGCTTTGCCTGCTGACCGATAAAATTGATGCGGAGGTGCTTTCCGCCGCGGGACCGCAGTGCAAGATATTCGCAAACTATGCCGTGGGATTTGATAATATTGATCTTAAAGCTGTGGCGGAGAAGGGGGTCATGGCTTCGAATACCCCCGGGGTTTTAACGGATAGCGTGGCGGAGCATACGTTTGCCCTATTGCTTGCTATAGCGCATCGCGTGGCGGAAGCGGATCGTTTTACACGCGCTGGAAAATATATGGGCTGGGAGCCAATGCTTTTTTTGGGCGAGAGCGTTTCCGGAAAAACGCTTGGCATAATGGGGTTGGGAAGGATCGGCTCGCGTGTGGCGTATCATGCCAAGCGGGGATTCGATATGCGGGTATTGTATTATGACGTCAAGCAAAACGGAGAATTTGAAAAAGAATTTCAGGCAGAATTTCGGGCAAATCCCGACGATATATTTAAAGAAGCGGATTTTATTTCGATCCATGTTCCGCTTCTCGACTCCACGCGGCATATGGTAAATAAGGAGCGGATACACATGATGAAAAAAACCGGGTTTCTCGTCAATACTTCGCGAGGGCCGGTTATCGACGAATTGGCGCTGGTGGATGCGCTTAAAAATGGGGTTATTGCGGGAGCCGCGCTAGATGTTTTTGAGCATGAGCCGGAGCTGGCTTCAGGGCTTCGCGAGCTTGAAAACGTGATTTTAACGCCGCATATCGCATCTGCCACCGAAGGCGCGCGCCAAGCTATGTCGGAAACCGCCGCACTGAATATTATCGAGGCGCTTGAGGGCCGAACCCCGCCGAATCTTGTAAAAATATAGGTTTTGTGCTAGAATGTTCAAATCATGGAGCTCAAGGCTACGCTACGAAAAGAAACAGGAAGACAAGTAAAATCCCTCCGCAAGCAGGGTATTTTGCCCGCGGTCCTTTACGGTGAAGGTGTCGAGACACAGCCGCTTTCTATTGCATACAAAGACTTTGAAAAAGCATGGAAACAGGCGGGAGAGTCAACGCTTGTAGAACTTGATGTTGCTGGCAAAGTACACAATGTTTTGATTCACGATATCGTCGAAGATCCCATGAAAGGCACATTCGTGCATGCCGATTTTTATGCGGTGCGCATGGATCGCGCAATTCGCACAAAAGTGCCGCTTGAATTTATCGGCGAATCGCATGCGGTAAAAAATGAGGGTGGGATTCTGGTAAAAGTAGTCCATGAGCTCGAAGTAGAGGCGCTTCCTAAGGATTTGCCGCGTGAACTTACGGCAGATATTTCCAGCATGTTGGTTTTGGAAGCTCGGCTTATGATAAAAGATATTCCGCTTCCAAAAGGAGTAAAAATTATTGCGGAAGAAAACGAAGTGATTGCGGTCGTTGAACGCCCGCGCTCTGAAGAGGAGATTGCCGCACTCTCCGAAGCTCCTATAGCGCCGGAAGTCGGCGAAGTGAAAACCGAACAGGAAGTTAAACGTGCGGAAAAAGAGGTTGAAGCGGAAGCGGAGAAGGAGTAGAATAGACCCATGCATCGCAACACCTATATACGGAGGGGCTTATTTTCGGCAGTATTGCTTGGAGGGTTTTTGTTTTTCTTAGGTTTAAACAATACCTACGGGCAAACGCTATCTCCCGAAAAACGTGCCGAGCTTGAACAGCAGTTAAAACAGCTTGAAGCGGAGGCGACAGTCTTGGATCAAAATCTTCAGCAGGTGCAGGGGAGTGCACGTACGCTTGCGGGTGAAACTGCTCGGTTTAATACAGAAATAAAACGCAAAGAACTGGAAATACGGCGCATCAATCTGGTACTTCAAAAAACCACAGGGCAGATACAGACTAAATCTGTCGGCATTGCGGAGCTTTCAAAAAAGATACAAAAATCCCGCAATTTGCTGGCTACGGGTCTTTTGCTCATGTCTACCTATGATCGGGAAAATCTTTTTACTATTCTCATAAAGCATAATCGCCTTTCGGAATTTTTTGCCGCTCTTTTTCGCCTTAACAAAGTGGAGGAAAACGTGAGCATTGCGCTTGGCGAATTTAAGGAAGATAAAACAAGGCTCGAAGAAGAGAGAGTAGAACTCACTGATTTTCAAAAAGAGCAAAAAGACTTGAAGACGCTCCAGGAAGCGGAGCGAAAAACACTTGCTCAAAAAAAGAAAGAAAAGGACGAGCTTTTGCGTCTGACAAAAGGCAAAGAAGCCCTTTTTCAGCAAATTTTAAAGTCAAAAAAGCGTGATATCGCCACACTGAAAACACAGCTTTTTTATCTTGAAAAAACCGGTATTACCGCGGAGGAAGCGGTACGTTTTGCGGACTTGGCGGCAAAGCGCACCGGCATTCGTACTGCGTTTCTTTTGGCGCTTCTGGAAGTGGAGACGGGCAAGCAATTCGAGGATGGTCTTATTAGCGTGGGAACCAATTTGGGAACAGGGCATTGGAGGCGAGACCTCTATGAATGCTATATAGGCCTTAAAAAACCAAAAACTGCCGAGGCGGAAAAGAACGCCTTTTTTGCGGTGACCGGAAAGCTTGGTATGGATCCTGAAAAAATGCCGGTTTCAAGGAAACCTTCCTATGGTTGCGGCGGGGCAATGGGACCTGCGCAATTCCTGCCGAGTACTTGGCTTTTGTTTGAAAAACGGGTCGCAAGCCTGACGGGTCATAATCCCGCAAATCCGTGGAATCCGGAAGATGCCTTTACCGCGGCGGCGATATATCTGGCTGATGCAGGCGCTACGGCTAAAACGACGGTGGGAGAGACACGCGCCGCGAAAGCCTATATTTCCGGCAAGCCGAATTGCACGCAGTATGTCTGCATATCGTATGCGAACAGGATTTTGGCGTTGTCTAGGGATATAGACAGAACTCTCTAAAATTTTAAAAAGCCGTGCATGAAACGTCGGATGATTATTCTATTAGACCTACTGCGTAAAGATTTTCGTAACGAAATTTCTTAATTTAGAGACAAAATCGTTGAATAAATTTCGAGGCCTATCGGCTTAGATAAGCCAAGAAATTTTGAAACGATTTTGGCCTAAATTAAGAAATTGCAGTAGAAGTATCTTTGCGCAGTAGGTCTATTGAATTATCAATCAATTTTTTAAACGTATCGCTTCCACAATTGGTTCAATATTACCCTCCAAAACGGAAGCTATGTTGTGCCACGATTCTTTAACGCGATGATCAGTGATGCGGTCTTGGGGGAAATTATAGGTGCGTATTTTTTCCGAGCGGTCGCCGGTGCCTATCTGTTCCTTTCGTTCCCGCGCAATTTTTTTCGCTTCTTCCTGCATTTTGGCGTCAAACAATCGTGCGCGGAGTATGCTCATGGCGTGTTCCCGGTTTTTTTGCTGGGAACGGGAGTCTTGTGATTGAATAACCACCCCGGAAGGAACGTGGGTGATCCGCACCGCAGTTTCCACCTTGTTTACATTTTGTCCGCCGGGGCCCGATGAGCGATAAAACTCGATTTTTATGTCCTGCGGCCGTATTTCTACATCCACCTCCCTCGCTTTGGGCAAGACCGCTACCGATGCGGTAGAGGTGTGGATACGCCCGGATTTTTCGGTTTCTGGGATGCGCTGGATGCGGTGCACACCTGACTCAAAACGAAGGGAGTCATATGCATGTGATCCGTTTATTTCGAAAATAACCTCTTTATAACCCTTTAAGTCGCTCTTTGACTCATCAAGAATAACCGTTTCCCAGCCATTTTTTTGCGCAAAACGGGTATACATTTGGAAAAGTTCTCGTGCAAAAAGCGAGGCTTCGTCGCCTCCTGCTCCTGCGCGGATTTCCATGATAACGTTTTGCGGCAATTCCTCCGGTTCTTTTCCTAAAAGTTTTTCTTCAAGCCCTCTTTTTTCAGCTTCGAGCGTTTTCAGCTCTTCTTCGGCGGCGGCGCGGATTTCTCCGTCGCTGTCGTGCAGCATTTCTTGGGTTTCCTGAATACGGCGATGTATGGTATGAAGCGAGGAGCAGAGTTCAAGCTTTTTTTGTACGGTTGAGAATTCTATTGAAAGCTGTTTTACTTTTTCGGGGTCGCGAAGCACCTCAGGATTACCCAGTTTTTCCTGCAATTCTTCTTTTCTTTCTTGCCATTTTTTTATTTCTTCTTCGTTCATGAGAGATGGTTAAAAAGGGAATAACTCAATAAGCCAGATATAATATCCGGCTTATTTAAGATAGTATTTTCGCATTTACGCTTTTTTCTTGGCAAGGCGTTGTTTAAACTTCTCTACGCGTCCTGCGGTAGAGGTGAGTTTTGAACGACCGGTGTAGACCGGATGGCATGCAGCGCATATTTCCACTAGCAAATGAGGTTTAGCAGATCCTACGGTAAATTCATTGCCGCATGCGCACTGCACTTTAGCCTGCATATATTGAGGGTGAATATCGGTTTTCATAGCGATTCCATTATAGCATTAAAGAGGTATAAACGCAATATTTATGCGTATTGCAAAGCTTGGGCATATATGCTACGATGTTTCCTATGAACCAAGCAGAATTGGAACAGATAAATAATGTTGCGTCTACGGGATTTTCCGACCCTGAGATTGAGCAAATGCTGAAAGCGGGAGTGCATCTCGGGCACGCAAAATCAAAAAACAACTCCAGCATGGGGTCGTATATTTTCGGCGTGCGCAATACCATTTCTGTAATTGATCTTCTTAAAACAAAAGAAAAGCTTGCGCCGGCGCTTCGCTTTCTTAAGGAAACGGCGCTGAAGGGGGGGATGGTGCTTTTTGTCGGCACGCGTCCCGCCGCAAGAAAAATTATTCCCGATATAGCAGAAGAGCTGGGGATGCCGTATTTTACCGAACGCTGGATCGGCGGCACGCTTACGAATTTCAAAGTTATTTCAAAACGAGTAGAATACATGATAGAGCTTGAGCGGGCATTGAATTCTGGAGAACTTGCCAAATACACGAAGTGGGAGCAGATGCAAAAAGCGGTAGAGCTAGAGCGCCTGAAGCGATTTTTCAACGGGTTGCGGGCGTTGAAACGCTTGCCCGATGCTGTTTTTGTCGTAGATACTACTCACGATACGACCGCGGTTCACGAAGCGCGGAAAATGAAAATTCCTCTTGTGGCGCTTGTGGATACCAACGCCGATGCGAATAAAATAGACTATCCAATCCCTTCGAACGATGACGCCCTCTCCGCGGTGCGCTATATGATCGGAAGAATTGGGGATGCTATACGGGAGGGGAAAAACGAGATACGCGGAGAAAAAGAAAGCGAATCCACGCAGGTTTAAAGCTTTACTATTTGTTTCGAATGGTGGAATTTACTATGGCAATTTCAGCACAACAAATAAAAGAATTACGGGCAACTACCGGAGCCGGTGTTTCCGATGTAAAAAAAGCGCTTGAAGAGTCTGGCGGCGATAGGGAAAAAGCCACTCAATGGCTTGAGAGAAAATTGGGAAGTCTGGCGGGTAAGCGCGAAGGCCGGGCAACCGGTGCCGGTATTGTCGAAGCCTATGTTCATTCAAACAATCGTATTGGCGTTTTGGCGGAGCTTTTTTGCGAAACAGATTTCGTTGCGAGAAATCCCGAATTTAAGGCGCTTGCGCACGATATAACATTGCATATTGCGGCCATGAAGCCTTTGTATCCTTCGCTTGACGCGGTTCCCAAAGACGTATGGGATACGGAAAAAAGCCGATTTGAGACAGAAGTGAATGCGATGGGAAAACCGGCAAACATTGCGATTGAAATCGTAAACGGCAAACTCAAGGCATATTTTGGAGCAGTGGCGCTTCTTTCTCAATCTTTTGTAAAAGATCAGGATAAAACTGTTGGAGAAATTGTGAACGAAGCCGTTGGAAAATTTGGGGAAAATATTAAAATCGGGCGTTTTTCGCGATTCGAACTATAGACCATAGCATGATCATCGAAATACTTTTAGGCACGATTTTTATTACAAGCACTGGTGTGCTGATGTTTTTGCTTTCTCAAAAGCTTTCCGAGCTCGTTGCCATTCCGGATCATGTGATCACCGAGCATATAAAGGTGGACGCCACGAAATTTCAACTTTTTTTACTTCATTTCAAATCTTTTTTCCGAGACGGGCGATATAAAGACGTGTTTGGGCGGTTTGCGGGCAAGTTTCTTCATCGTCTGCATATTGTTCTGATGAAGATTGATTACGCAATCACGGAGCGTTTGCGCTTTATTCGTATGCGGCAGAACAGTGAGGAACAAAAAACGGCGGGTGTTGATGCTTATCACGATGACAAAGATAGCGAGATATTCCATAGTTCCGAAGAACCCAAGTTTGTCTCTCCCGTATTCGCGGAAGCAAAAACTGTTGAAAAGCCTCTTCCGTCGCCTGCGCCATTTTCTCCCATACCACCAGTTGCGGCGCCTGTTTTTTCCTCTGTGGTCGTGCGTCCTAAAAGATTGGCAGTGGTGGCAGAATTAAAGGAGCAGGACGGTGTTCAACACATACCGCTGGCTCGAAAAGTTTCTTTACCTGTCGTACATGCGGATGCGGAGCGGCAGGTGCGAGAAAAAGCGGAGCCGGTTTCCATTGAGCCGTCACAGGATGACGCTCCGCCAAAACGGCGCGTTCGTAGAAGTAAAATCGTACCGCCGGAGGCGAGAGAATAAAAAACCTTGCCAGTGTAGCTCAGCGGCAGAGCAGCGCTTTTGTAAAGCGAAGGTCGTCGGGTTCAAATCCCACCACTGGCTGTTCTGAATATCCATGTAGACGTGGCGGAGTTGTTAATTGCAGTTTTTTATTGGTGGATGTATTCTTGAAACATGGGTGCAAGATGGACAAAGGAAGAGGAACAAAAATATAGAGAAGAGCTTCTCCATCTTTATGTTGAAGAAAATAAACCCATCAAAGAGATAGGTTCTATCCTTGGCATAGCAGAACAAACGGTATTTCAACGGATGCAGCGATTAGAAATAGCTTCCACGCCAGAGAGAAAATTGAATTATGTCGCACGAAGACGAAGCGACGTTGCTATACCCAACAAAAGAACACCCGGACTTGCTGAATTTTTTGGGATTATGCTTGGAGACGGTAGGCTGGCGCCATATCAGATAGTAGTAACATTGGGGACTAAAGAAATAGAGTATGTAGAACATGTCGCGTCTCTCATGTATAATCTTTTTGCAATAAAACCCAAAATAGGTGTTAGAAAAAACGGTTTTCGGGATATATATTTAGGATCGCTTGATTTGGTAGAGTGGTTTTTACAGGAGGGATTGGTGCATAATAAGGTGCAAGCTCAAGTAGACATGCCTGCATGGTTATTTGAAAAGGATGAGTACATGGAGCGCTTTTTAAGAGGATTTTTTGATACAGATGGTTCAATCTATAAGCTTCGTTTTGGTACCCAATTATCTTTTACCAACAAATCACAGCCGTTATTGCAATCTATACGAAAAGTGTTATTTATACTTCAATATCATCCTTCGTCTATTAATTCAAATATTAGGTTTTATTTAACACGCAAAGAAGAAATCTTGAGATTTTTTAAAGAAATTAAACCAGCAAATAGTAAGCACCAAAGACGATTTCAAGAATTTTTTAGCGGGCAGGTAGTCCCGTAGGGTGCGGGGGTAGACTGTAAATCTACTGTCTATTAGGCCCAGTGAGTTCGACTCTCACCCTGCCCATATTTTAGAAAAAGACAAGGCAATGTATGCTTTCAAAAAGCTTTCTCATCTTTACGAGAAAGTTTTTTTGATTTTCTGTCAATATTTTTTATGGCTACATAGTTTGCTATACTTAATGCGGTATATTAAAAATAGACTTGCTCCCTAATAAGAGAGGTATGCGATGAAACTAGTGGTGCTGGAAAGTCCTTATGCCGGAGATGTAGAGAGAAATACGCATTATGCGAGGGCTTGTATGCGCGATAGCTTATTGCGAGGAGAAGCCCCATTTGCAAGCCATTTATTATATACTCAACCGGAAGTTCTTAATGATAATATAAAAGAAGAAAGAACGCTTGGTATGGAGGCGGGATTTACATGGGGAGAGAAAGCGGAACTCACCGTGGTGTATGGGGACTATGGCGTTTCTCCGGGAATGAAAGCGGGAATCGAACGTGCTAAAAAAGCCGGAAGGCGTGTTGAGTTTCGATTTCTTTTTGAGAGCGAAAATGTCTGATAGTTGTCTTATAGAGAAATATATGGTAGAGTGATATTATCAATCGGACATTGAAACTGAAAGGAACATCAGTTATGCGAAAAGCAGGGCGGATGAATCTTCAGGTAATGGAAGAAGAGTGCCTGCGCATTATCGAAAATGCCGATGCGCGGCTTGAGATGAATGTAACCGGCAAGCATTACTTGCTTTCTTCCGGAGCTCATTCCGAGTCATTTTTTAATATGGCGCGTGTTTTTGAGCGCTATGCTTGGCGGAATTTTTTTGCTCAATTTCTGCTTCGCAGAATGAGAGCAGAAGGAATAGACGAGCACACGAACCCCGATTGCAGAATTGATGTTTTAGTTGGTCCTGCTACCGGAGCCATGCCGCTTTTGTATTCGTTGCAGGGTTTGCCGGAGTTAGAGAATACTCGGGTAATTTATGCCGAGCGGGATAAAAGCGGTAGATTTGCTTTTGCGAAAGGTTTCGAGGTTCTCGACAACGAAAGAGTTTTTATCGTTGACGATGTTGGAACAACATTTAAGTCTTTGAAGGCGGTAAAAATTCTGCTTGATAAGTTTAATCCGGTATATGTTGGTTTTGGTGTGTTAATTGATCGTTCATCAGAAGGAAGCACGCACGCATTGTCGAAGTGGCTTGGAGAGCATCCGGTCATTAGCGGTATGCGTATTCCTTTGGTGAAGTATGATAACGAAGAAGAGTGTCCGCACTGCAAAAATAGGGTTGAGCTGATACGGGTGTAAAATAGTATTTGTGGATAAGTTATAGAAATAGCAAACATAGTGGCTTATATAAGCCACTTTTTTATTTATATGTGAGTGGATTGAAATACTTGAAATGCACACTAAAGTGGTATAAAATGTCTATGTGGTGGTGAAATGTGGATAATACTGTGGATAAGTAAGGGGTCCTGTGGATAACTAGCTAATTCAAAAATATGCTAATCGGCGAATACCAACATACGCTAGACACGAAGAAGCGACTTGCGATTCCTGCTAAATTAAGAAAAGAAATAGGAGAGCGCATGATTTTGACGCGCGGGCTTAATAGCTGTCTTTTTATTTATCCGATGCAACAGTGGGAAAAATTGACTGAAAAGTTAAGTCAATTGCCGGTAGGTCAGGGCGATACGAGAAGTTTTCTGCGTTTACTTTTCTCCGGTGCAGTGGAGGTGGAGCTTGACCAATTGGGAAGGATTTTAGTGCCTGACTATCTGAAAGCATATGCGGGTCTCGGGACACGGGTGGTGGTGGCTGGGGTTTTTGATCGGTTGGAGGTGTGGGATGAAGAAAAGTGGAATAACTACAAACAAGAGGTTGAAAAGAATACGGATATGATAGCAGAGAAGTTAGGTGAGTTGGGACTTTATTAAAAAATAGTGTAATTAACATCATTGGCGTGAGTGTTCAGATATAAAAAATCCCAAAGGGGGGTAAGGGATGATGAAATGGAAGAAATACACAAACCAGTTTTATTAAAAGAAGTTGTTGAAGTTTTAAATCCGCAACAGGGAGAAACGTATCTTGATGGAACAATAAATGGAGGGGGGCATGCGGCGGAAATTTTGAAGAGGGTGGGGAAAGGGGGGAAGGTGATTGGTTTTGACTGGGATTGCGGGTTGGTGGCGCGTTTGCGTGAAAAATATGCTTCGGAATCCGATATAAATATTGTATTTGAATGTGCCAATTATGCGGATGCAAAAGATATTTTTATAAAACATCAGTGGGTGCCGGTACATGGTGTTTTGCTGGATTTGGGGTTTAGCTCCTATCATGTTGAAAAATCGGGAAGGGGATTTTCTTTCCGTGCGGACGAGCCGCTTGATATGCGCTATTCGCTGGAAAGCGGGGCGACACGCGCTGGCGACATCATAAATACTTGGAGTGAAGAGCGCATTGAATCGTTGTTGCGAGACTATGGCGGGGAGAGGATGGCTGGGCGCATAGCGCATGCGATCGTGCGGGAGCGA
Organism: Candidatus Sungiibacteriota bacterium; assembly: GCA_016181585.1. GTDB lineage: Bacteria > Patescibacteriota > Minisyncoccia > Sungbacterales > HO2-52-23 > JACOYX01. The sequence continues at coordinate 12,621 of JACOYX010000006.1, forward strand.
GCAAAAAAATCGATTAAGACTTCAAGCGAGTTAAGCAAGATTATTGAAGAGAGTGTTCCGTATTCTTACCGCAAAGGGAGAATACATTGCGCCACCAGAACATTCCAGGCGCTCCGCATTGCAGTAAATAGCGAACTGGAAAATATATCCCGATTTTTGGAAACTGCGGAAGATTTGCTCCAAAAGAATGGAAAAATAGCGATTATTTCTTTTCACTCTCTGGAAGACAGGATCATCAAAAATTTTTTCAAGAAAAAAGCAAAAGAGGGAGTATTTACTATAATCAATAAAAAAGTTATTCGTGCAACACGAGAAGAGAAAAAAGCAAATCCTCGCGCGCGCTCTGCGAAACTTCGTGCGGCAATAAAAGTATAAAAGATAATGAAAGAAGCTCCTACCGTAAATTCAATAACGTCACTGCTGAACTTCGGTATCTCGTTGCGGCGAGCGCGGATATTTCCGCTCGTAGGTTCTGATAAAAATGGACTGCTTGCCGTAGCTGGTATCGCTTGCGCCAGTATTGCCGTAGTAGTCTATCTAGTTGCGCTGTATAGCGCCTTTGAGGCAAGTTTTCTGCTTAATCGCATTGCTGATGAAAAAAGCGAACTTTCGGAAAAAATTGTTGTGCTTGAGCTTCAACTTCAGAAAAGGCAGGCTGATTTTCGCTTGATAAATATTCCGGAATTGGAAAACATGGAAAAAATATCTTCAATTCGCTATATTGGAGGTGAGAATGCTACCGCGTATCTTCCGCAAAGCGTTCGCTAAGTAATACCTTTGTAAAACATCTTATGAAAAAACGGAGTGACGATGCTCTGGGAAGGCGCCTTATGGTTGTCCTCATATTCTTTTTTATCGCTTTCGGCGCATTGGTAAGCCGTCTTTTTTTTCTGCAAATAGTGCATCACAACGACTATCGGACACTTGCTTCCAAACAGCATCGCATCGAGGAAGATATTATTTCTCTGCGAGGGAAGATTTTTGCACAGGATAAAACTGGCGGGCGGGTGCCGCTTGCCTTGCCTAATTTGGAGAAATCACTAGTCGCCGTACCGAAAAGCATATCGGAAAAAGATGCGGTGATTGAGTTTATGGCAGAGGAGTTTAAGCTTGATGAAAAAATAATACAGGAAAAAATCGGCAAGGAAAACGATCCTTATGAAGTGCTCGTAAAAAAAGTGGATCCGATCCAAGCGGCGAAGCTCGACGGTAAACTTCCTTCCGGATTATTTTTTGAGGAAGCGCAGGGCAGGGTGTACCCGCATGCGGCGAGGGCGGCGCATGTATTGGGCTTTGTAAACAAGAATGAAGAAGATTATAGCGGACGGTATGGGATTGAGCGGCAATATCAAAATGAACTTGCCGGCGGCAAAGAGTTTTTCGATGGCATACAGGGCAGTGCAAGTTTTTGGATGGCGCTGGGAAGAAGGATTATAAATCCGCCAAAAAACGGTTCGGATATCGTGCTGACGGTGGATTATAATATTCAGGCAAAGGCGGAAGAAATTCTTTTGAAGGCAAAAGAAAAGTGGGGGGCGGCGTCGGGTACCGTGCTGGTTACTGATCCTACAACCGGAAGAATTCTTGCAAATGCATCGTTGCCTGCGTTTGATCCGAATCAATACGGAAAGGAGCGTGATTTGTCGGTATTTCTTAACCCCGGTATTGAATCGATGTATGAATTCGGTTCAGTAATAAAACCACTTACCATGGCCGCGGGAATTGAGGAAAAATTGGTGAGTCCAACCTCCACTTATTACGACACGGGCGAGGTTAAATTTGGCTCGTATACCATACGAAATTTCGATACCAAAGCGTATTACACGCAAACCATGACACAGGTGCTGGAGAATTCGCTAAATACAGGCATGGTGCATGTTGCTAAACTTTTGGGGAAAGAACGTCAATTACAGTATTTGCAGAAATTCGGCCTTGGTGAAAAAACAAAAGTTGATTTGCCGGGGGAAGTCTCCGGCAATATCGGTAATCTCGTGTCGCTTCAAGCAAGGGAAATAGATTTTGCCACTGCATCATTTGGCCAGGGAATCGCGGTAACGCCCATTCAGCTTGCGGCGGCAGTAGGCGCTCTTGCCAACGAAGGAATTCTGAAGCGGCCGTATATTGTGGAGAAAATAATTGATGGCGCTGGCAATGAAACTTTAAAAGAGTCCGAGGACGTGCGCAGAGTTGTTTCCGCAGAGACTGCGGAAACCCTCACAAAAATGCTGGTTTCGGTGGTACGTAACGGTTTTGAAAATTATGCCGGAGTGAAAGGGTATTTTGTTGCGGGGAAAACCGGCACGGCGCAGATTTCAAAAAAAGATGGAAAGGGATATTCGGACAAGGTGATTCATACGTTTGTAGGATATGCTCCTGCGTTTCGGCCGAAGTTTTTGGCGCTTATACAGTTAAACGATCCGAAAGGAAATCGTTTTGCGGCAAACACCCTGACACCGGCTTTTCATGATTTGGCGCAGTATATATTGAATTATTATGAGGTTGTGCCGGATGAGAAATAAACATTCGCTTTTATTTTCTCTTTAACTTATTATGTCGAAAAAATCAATACTTCAAAATATGTTAGCATGGCTGGCGCGGGAGGCGATTCGGGTGTATCAGCCGAAAATTATCGGTATCACCGGATCGGTGGGTAAAACATCGGCGCGGGATGCGCTGTATGCCATTTTAAAAAAACGATTTCGCGTGCGAAAACCGGAGAAAAATTTTAACAACGAAATTGGAATGCCGCTTGCGATTCTTGGCATTGAGCATCAGGGACAAAGCAGTGTCGGCTGGTTTTTTGCGCTGGCCGGCGCCTACTTTAAAATAATATTTAGAGATTCTAATTTTCCTGAAATTTTAATCTTGGAATACGGCATCGATCATCCGAAAGATATGGATTATTTGCTTGCCATTGCAAAGCCCGCAATCGCGGTGGTGACCGCTATCGGCGACGTACCGGTGCATGTAGAGTTTTTTAGGAATCCGGAAGGATTAGTGAACGAAAAAGCAAAGCTGGTGTCGGCGGTGAATCCGACAGGGCATGTCGTTTTAAATCACGATGATTATGCGGTATATGATATGAAAGAAAAAACGCGAGCCCACTTGGTAACGTTTGGCTTTGAAGAACATGCAGAGGTGCGGGTTTCGAATCTTAAACTGCAGCTGAAAAAAGAAGGGGATAACGGCGATGTCCCGGAAGGTATTACGTTTAAAATGGAGTATAACGGCAATTTTGTGCCGGTGCGGTTGCAGAACACTTTTGGAGTGCCGCAGGCGTATGCCGCGGCATCGGCCGCCGCAGTTGCTCTTGTTTTGGGTATGAATTTGGTGGATATCGCCAATGCTTTGCAGGACTACGATTCTCCTCCCGGAAGAATGCGGCTTCTCCGCGGCATCAAGAAATCATATATTTTGGACGATACCTATAATGCCGCGCCGGAGGCGATGCGTTCTGCACTCGATACATTGAAAAATCTGCCGGGCAAACGAAAAATTGCAGTGCTGGGCGATATGCTGGAAATCGGAAAGTATACGGAGCAAGTGCATCGCGCTATTGGCGACCAAGTCGCGGAGTTTGCAGATATGCTCTTTACCGTTGGGCCGCGCGCAAAATTTATCGCCGATGAGGCGAAACATCGCGGTATTGCTGTAGGGGGAAGAAGACTTGAATCAAATCAGGTGGGTAGTTTTGACGATGCTGTGGAAGCGGGGCGTACGCTTGATCCTTTGGTTGAAGAGGGTGACTTGATTTTGCTAAAAGGCAGTCAGGCGTTGCGCATGGAAAAGGCGGTGAAGGAAATTATGGCGCGGCCGGATAAAGCATGGGAGCTTTTAGTTAGACAAGAGGAATATTGGAAAGATTGATAAGACCCGCTGATTAAAGATAATTCTGTTGCAATTTCAATTCGCGCCAAAATCGCTTCAAAATTTCTTGGCTTATTATTGGCAGGGAGGTTAATGTAAAAGCATACTTTTACATTCACCGAGTGAACCGATTATACGAAGTATCTATCTAGATAGGCCTTAAACGATCGATCAGTCCCAGACCGTTCGTACCGAACGGTACGGACCAGGTCAGGTTTTAGACCGCATAGTTTGTGTGAGTATTTGCCTCGTCCAGACATGTCGGGATCGCTTCAAAGGCTATTCGGCAACGGTCCCCATTTATAAAAAATAAAACAGAAAAAAACCCCATGGGTCCGTACAAGGTGTAATAATTTTAAAAACCCTTCGATTCGATTGAAGGGTTTTAGATTATTTGTTTTTTATATTCATCCGGGAGTTTGAGGTATGCGATAATTGCTAAAGCATGCATCCAGCCGAGAGGAGTGTGGTCGTTTGGTTTGTCGTCAACATACGCTTCAGTAATGCAGTGCTCGGCGGTAATGCGCGAAGAGCCGCGGTTGAACCAGCGCACCGCTTCATCATACTCTTTGCGGTTTGTGTAAATTATTGAAATCAAGAAGTCCCATTGCCATTGTGCAGAGATGCCGTTTCGTGAGCGATAGTATCCATCGCCCCAGTATCTGTTAACTCCCAAAGGTTGAACCAGGCGGTGAAATTCAAGTGATGGTCCGTACTCGGCAGTGTGTGTATGCGGGTGACCGTGAATAATTCTTGTAAGAATAATATCTGCTGTTTCCCTATCCACTACGTTATATGGCCAAATAAGAAAGAGTTGTGCGGCGTCGCAGTCGTGGCGGTGTTGAGGATTACCGCAGCGATCTCGTGATTCAAATGGAAGAATCGAAAGGAGTGAATTTTTTCCGATGGTGATAAGATCGCTGGGAATGATGGCAAGACCTCTTTCGTCGTTGTAGCTAAGTCCTCGCACAACGGGGCCAATTGAGGAACTGCGGCGGATAAGGCACTCCTCCCACATGCCATTATCAGGGTCTATCCAGTAGCGTACATTTTGTACATAGAAAATGAGAAGCTGGAGTATCTTTCGATCCCGCTTGCTAAGCTGGATAAGACAATTTTTCATATCGAGGTCTGCAATCATGTGTAAAAAAAGACCTACCGCATCGAGTTGATGATGCCCCCAATCAAGGGTTACCTCGTTTAAGGTCATCGGATCATATTTTGCGTGAATGAGATCATGCACGATCAATTTGCCTGTATGGTCGCGAGGATGGATAGTGCGTTCAAGTTTGTGGTGCTGCCTGTCTAAAACATCAAACGCAATCCGAACGCCTTGATTGAGTTTTTCATAGTAATTTTTATTGACGAAATGCCCAAGATAATAATAGGTATAGGTCATATAGAGGTGATCCCGCAACCACAACCAAGAATAATCGCGCGTTGGCGCCGCAATAAACGCTCCGTTTGGGTGCTGAAGGGATTCCATGCGCTGCAAAACCATATCTTGATTAAACATGAATTTCTCCGTATGATATGAAAAGAACTCTGCTAGCTTCAATGTAGCCAAAATTGCTCCCATCGTCTAGCCCGGCCCAGGACACATGGTTCTCAGCCATGGAACATCGGTTCGAATCCGATTGGGAGCGAAGCAACCAAAGCAAGAAATTTGATTTGCTAGCGACGGATGAGAAGAGTTTTGCTTGTGTTGTTAACTTGTAACCGCAAAACCCCGTAATTTTACGGTAGGAAGCAAAATTGAATCCGATTGTGGGCATAAACATTGCCGTATGTGGCAAAACTTCCGTTGCAAAATTTTTTAACATAAAAAACTACTGAACATGCAAGAGTTAATAGAAAAATTTCGGACCAATGTGATTGAGCTTTCAAATACGAATAAAAGTTTCATTCATTGTGAGTGGTTTGTTAAGTATCACTTAGAAATTGTAGAAAAAATTGCTCTTGAACTATGCGATATTTACACCAGCGCTGATAGGGATTTGGTAAAGCTCTTGGTCTGGCTCCATGACTATGGAAAAATTATTGATTTTACGAATCAATACACGGCCACACGCGCTATGGGGCGACCTAAACTTCTTGAATTTGGGTTCCCGCAAGACCTTGCGGAGAAAGCAATTAGTTATATTGAAACCTTAGACAACAAAGAAGGGCTCGCTTCTGATGCTACGCCGATAGAAATAAAAATAGCATCTTCTGCGGACGGAGCGGCTCATCTCGTAGGACCATTTTTTTATTTTTATTGGTATGAAAATTCGAACAAATCTATCGAAGATTTGATGGTCAGCGGCCGGGAAAAAAGTGCTAAAGATTGGGAAAATAAAATAGTGTTACCCGAAGTAAAAAAAGCATTTGAAACGCGGCACAACTTCCTTCTTGAGCAAATGGGTAATATTCCAGGAAAGTTTTTTATGTAATTGTATGACTTCAGCAATATTTCCGAAAAAACAAAGAGTCGCCGTTTTACTAGTTTTATATGCGACAAAACCTACTGCCAAAATCTTTTTTTAATCGCCCGACATTGCAAGTAGCCGAAGAACTTCTCGGTAAATTTTTGGTGCGAGAGATTAATGGGCACAAAATTGAGGGAATGATTACAGAAGTTGAAGCGTATCTTGGATTTGATGATAAAGCTTCACATGCAGCGCGCGGCAGGACGCCGCGCGCTGAAGTTATGTTTGGTTCTGCGGGAGTGTGGTATATATATTTAATCTATGGCATGTATTGCTGTTTGAATATCGTAACGGAGCGCGAAGGATTTCCAGCAGCCATTTTAATTCGTTCGGCCGGGGGAGTGAAAGGTCCTGGAAAAATATGCAAATATTTTCATATTGATCGCGCATTGAATAAAAAATTTGCAACTACTGATTCCAAACTTTGGATTGAAGATTGTGGTGTTCAGCCGCAACATATTAAAAAAGGAAAACGAATTGGCGTGGATTATGCCGGTAAGTGCAAAGATAAACTATGGAGATTTGAAATTCCATAGCACTTATCCGCTATAGCGAATAAGTGCTCTAAAGGGAACTGTTGCCGAATACCGCTTATGAGCTGCAATTGCATAAATTAGGGCTAATCATATAGTTAGTGATTCGCGGGAAATTTAGCGGAGCCGTGTACTCCCCGTGCGAAGCGTAAAATT
>JACOYX010000011.1 GCA_016181585.1 Candidatus Sungiibacteriota bacterium
TGCTACCCATGCTTGCCATGGTTTAAGGGCGGAGCGGAGTACGAGGGTGTACTTTTTACCCAGGAGGGGAAGGGGGTTATTGGTGTGAGAGGGGGGCATGGGAAGAGATAGTTAGAATATATATGTTAAATATAACACAAATTGATGGAGGGGTTGTGCACAGAATAAAAAACTATTCCGTGGTTACGCGCAAAATTTCCTCAATGGATGTGGTTTTTTGGGTGGCACGGATAAAACCTTCTTCGAGCATAGTGAGCATGCCTTCTTCGGCGGCGCGGCGTTCAATTTCATCGGAAGTTGCATTTTTCATGACCAGCTCTTTTATGGATTCCGACATTTCAAGTACTTCATGTATGCCGATACGTCCTTTGTAGCCGTCGGGACACTCGGGCGCCTTTTTGGGACGGTACCACTCGGTTTTTTCGGGCGTAGCATTCTTATCAATATTTTTTTCCTCCTTTAGTACGCGAAATACGCGGTCAAGATCAATATTTTTTTTGAGAGAAGCAAGTTCGTCCGTGGACAAGATGTGCGCTTCCGGTTCTGGGCAGAGTTTGCGCACCAACCGCTGGGAGATGATAGCACTTACGGTAGATGCAATAAGAAACGGTTCAATTTTCATGTCTAAAAGCCTCGGAAGAGCTCCGGCCGCGGAATTGGTATGGAGGGTAGAAAGGACGAGGTGTCCGGTGAGCGCGGCGTTGATGGCAAGTGCGGCGGTTTCGTTGTCGCGGATTTCTCCCACCATAATGATATTTGGATCCTGCCGCAGAAGCGTGCGCAGTCCATTGGCAAAGGTGAGACCAATATCGGGGCGCACTTGGGTTTGATTGATGCGAGGAATTCGGTATTCAATCGGATCCTCAACAGTAGAGATATTTACTCCGGCCGTATTGAGCATTTCGAGGATAGTATAGAGCGTAGTGGTTTTTCCCGAGCCGGTAGGTCCTGTTGCGAGAATAATTCCCGTGGGACGTCTAATGGCGCGATGCACTCGATCGAGATTTACTCCTAAAAACCCCAACTCTTCGAGCGTAAAACCTTTTACATTTTCAGGGAGAAGCCGCATAACGATTTTTTCCCCGTCAAAAACCGGCAAAATCGATACACGGAAGGAAATGCGGTATTCCTCATTTTCAATTTTAAACCTTCCATCTTGCGGAAGACGGCTTTCGTCGAGCTTCAGGTTTGCCATCACTTTAATGCGTGCGACAATGCCTTTGGCGATATGTTTCGGCAAAGTCATTGCGTCATGCAGAATGCCGTCGATGCGGTAGCGTACCAATACCTCTTTCTCCATCGGCTCAATATGTATATCCGAAGCGTTTTGTAAAATTGCGTGGCGGATAAGCGTATCTACGATACGGATTACCGGCAAATCCTCTGCCAATTTTTTGAGGTCATCGGTTTTTTCCTGCGGAACGATTCCCGCATTTTCTATAGTGAGTTCTTCAGTATCCTTTTTAATGATCTCGCCAAATTCCGCTTCGAGCGTTTTTTGATACTGTTTGAGCGCATGATGAATAGATTCGGGTGTGGTAAGCCGCGGAAGGATACGCACATTTCCTTGTTTTTTAATGAATTCAATCGTTTGCAAATCGTTGGGATCAATCATGGCGACTTGAAGCTGATCGGCATCTTTTTTAAACGCCACGATATTGTTTTTCCTTGCAATCGGCTCGGGAATCATTTGAAGAATCGCGATATCAATGGTTTCTTTGGTAAGATCAACAAAAGGAATGCCGAGAATATATGCTTCCAGGCGTTTCATATCCTCTTCTTTGAGAAGGCCTTTATTTAAAATGATATCGCGGAGCGGCTGTTTGGCTTTTACCGCTTCTTCTTCCGCCTTTTTCAAATCGGCCGGCTTTACCATGCCGGAATCAAGGAGAAAAGCTTTAAGTTGGGATTCTTCGACGCGCAATTCGTGTAACTTAAAACGTGTAATTTGCAACTCAAGATGAAAATTTATTGAGCTACATGATACAAGCTACAAGATTTATGATTATTAGACTTGTCCCCTAATAACTTTTCTACTGCAACTTCCCTGCTTCGACTGCGGCTTTACAAAAATTATTAGAGAGCAAGTCTATTGCAGTATGCCGTCAATTTTCTCCACTACTTCTTCGAGCCTATAGTTGGTTTTTACCAGATAAGTGCGTGCGCCCAGGGTGAGTGCCCGCTCCACATCCGCGCTTTCTGCAAGATTTGAAAGAATGATAACCGGAATTGTTTGCGTTGCCGGATCCGCCTTCAGGTCTTTCAAGACTTCAAAACCGTCTTTTTTCGGCAATATAAGATCAAGAAGGATCAGATCGGGCATCTCCTTTTTGGCGGCGGCAATGCCAAGCTCGCCATCTAGCGCTGAAAGTACGGTGTAGCCTTTTTCGGTAAGTACTGTGGAAGCCGCCCGTTGGAGTGCGGATTCATCTTCTATAAAAAGAATTTTTTTTGACATATGTTGTAATACCAAACTACAAAAAGCAAATTACAAACGATTTCAGCTGTTACCGCTCAAATTTCAATCTGAGTTGTTTGAAATTTGAGATTTATTTGTTATTTGATGCTTGAGATTTGGCGTTTAAAATAATTAAGCTGCGGGTCGATTTTTTATGGGACTGTTGCCGAATAGCCTATGTCGCGAAATTTTAGAAATTCGAGGCAAATACTCACACAAATTTTGCGGCCTATCTGGAAGATAAGCCAAGAAATTTTTTGAAAAATTTGACCGAATTTATACAATTGTAGCTCATAAGGCTATTCGGCAACAGTCCCTTTATGACTTCGCTATGGGCAGAGTAAACCAAAAGGTAGTTCCTTTATCTATTTCCGATGTAAAGCCGATTTCTCCTCCCATGGCTTCGATAAAGCGTTTGGCGATATAGAGTCCGATGCCGGTACCTCCGGTTTGCACTTTTTTGCCATTGGTGGCGCGGAAAAATTTTGAAAATACTTTTTGCTGTTGTTCTTTGGGAATTCCTACGCCATGGTCGCGAACCTCAAAGCGCACATACGAAGAAGAAACGGGGGTAATGCTGATATCGGTTGTTCCTGCGCGGCGGCTGTAGCGGATAGCATTGTCAATAAGATTTTGCACTACCATTTCCGTGCGCTCGCGATCTCCGGCGATTTCCGGCAGTGTCTCGGCGGCGGTAAGGGTGAGTTCTATATTGGCGGCGTGCGCATAATCGATAAATTCACTCATAATTTCCTGCATCAACTCTTTAAAAGAAAATACTTCTTCTTTGATAAAAAAAGTTTCGGCCTCGATTCTGCTTACTTCAAGCAAAGAATTTACCAGCCGGATCATATAGCTTACCGTTTGCTGAGTGGTTTCAAAAAATTCCTGCTGTTTGAGCGGGTTTCCTTGTGCCTGCTCGCGTGTAGCCGCTTCGGCAGACCACTTTATAATAGAAAGCGGCGAACGGAGCTGGTGGGAGACGATGGAAATAAATTCCGATTGCATTTTGTGAGCTTCGGCGATTCTCCGGAAGCTTGAAACGATGATATTTCCGATAATAAGGAAAACGACGGCAATCAAGATCACCACGAGCGCGGCAATTTGCGGTTCATCAATATAGCGCGATGCCAGAACATAGGTCGCGATCATCGAAACGATCGTGAAAAACCCCATGAGAATGAAAAGAAAAGGCGGACACGTCCAAAGGCCAAGTTTAAGCTCTTTGCATTCGCCTATGAAATTGAAGTGGGTAGCGGAGTGGTTCATTTCTTATGGATAATTAGACTTGTTCCTTAATAACTTTCGTTACGAAATTTTCCTGCTTCGCGCGAGACTAAGCAAAAATTATGAAGCATATACGGCGTATATATTAGACCTACTGCGCAAATATACTTCTACTGCAATTTCTTAATTTAGGCCAAAATCGCTTCAAAATTTCTTGACTTATCTAAGCCGATAGGCCTCGAATTGAATAATTTTTGTAAAGCCGCAGTCGAAGCAGGAAAATTGCGGTAGAATGTTATTAGGGAGCAAGTCTAATATATCATATTTCCGGAAAGAAAAGAAAAATCCCGCACAATGCGGGATTGATAAAGCTAGATTAATTATTTTTATTCTGTAAACAGATGCAATCGCTGTCTTGCTTCTTGGCGTGCTTCCTGTAGAGAGTTTACAACGGCAGTCGATTCTTTTTGTACCGGTACGGTGGTTTTATTTGTTCTTACCCATGCTTCTAATTTTTCAAAAGATCCGGTTTGCGCCATGCGTACGGTGGGGTGGATATCGGTCCAGATCGTTTTTTCCCATGTATAGTCCTCGATTCCTTCGCCATCCCTGCCCCATCCGGAGTTTTTGAATCCTCCGAATTTTCCAGGAACCTCGGCTCCTGTTGTACCGCGTCCAATGTAGGTAATGCCTGAGCGGATAAGGCGTGAGGCAAGCCATGCTTCGGTTAAGTCAGTAGTGAGTACGGAATTTGAAAGGCCGTATTGAGATTGATTTATCAGTTCAATGGCATAGAGAAAATGCGCCATTTTCTGCCAATCGAGCGTAGAGGGGTAAATTTCCAAGTGTTCTTTTAGTATGTAATGCGAAAATTCAGATAACTCGCTGGCTCTTACTTGCGGAATTTCGTTGTAGAAAAATATCGGGCCAAAAATCTCTTCCTGCATGGGGCGGGCATCGTGGGGGATATTTACATACAACGTAGGCGCAAAGAAATTGCCCTTCGAAAGTCGTCCGCCTGTTTTAAAGTCATCAGGATCAAGATTCAGCCTATGCTCTTTTGCAAAAGTTAGAGTATCTGGACCAAGTCTGAATCCGCCTATTATGGGATAGTAACCGCGTTTTGCGAGCTCCGCTACCACCTCTTCACATTTTTGCACCGATGATTCTTCGATCAGGGGACCAAATTGCGTACGAGGGTCTTGCGGATCTCCTATTTTCCATGTAAGCGCCATTTCCATATGTGCTGTGACGGCTTGCCAGAAGTATTCTTTTTCTACAAAACCGCCGCGTGTGGTTACACATCGCTGGGCATTGGTGCCCATACATCCGCGGATTACTTCACCCACCGCCTTTTTAAGACCGCGTTTTTCGATATAGTCGGATAAAAGCACCATGCGTGCGTGCCCTCCGAGCTCCGGATGAAATGGTTTTAGCCGCCTGCCGCATACAGCTCCGATTTTCCTGCCCGTTTCAACGCCGCCGGTGAACACAAACAGGTCGTAATCACCATATTCTACTAAATTGACTCCGGTTTTGCCGCCGCTATCTCCTCTGCCGTGCAATAGATTTAGAAGACCGCGAAGCCGCTTGAATTGAGCGCTTTTCCTACCGCCAGTTTCTTTTGCGAGGGCTTTGAGAAAAAGTCTGGCGCCGTGCACTGCGCTAAAGGGAGTTTGCTCGGCATCTTTCATTACTATTGCATTGCCTCCGGCAATAGCGCCGCCTGTTTTCCACGAGAATATGCCGAGAGGAAAGTTGAAAGGTATCGAGCAACCGACTACTCCATAGGGCATGCGAATAGTTTTTCGCTCTTTATTTTTAAGCTGGGCTTCATCAAGTCTTCCATGAATCCGTGAAACTTCTCCCGCATAGTGGCGGTAGGTGTCCATAGCTTCTTGCACATCCCACTCGCATTCTTCAATGGTTTTTCCGCATTCTTCAGCCATATCCCACGCAAGAGAGTAGCGCGCTTTATGGAGCTCCTCCCACATGTTTTGGAAAACCTGCTCTTTCACTTGGAGCGGTGTAAAATCCAGATGCCAATATTTCCATGCCTCTTGTGCGGAATCAAATGCTTCTTTTATCTCTGCAAGCGTTGCGTCTCGCGCGGTGCCGATAATTTTGCCGGTTGCGGGATTGTGAACAGGAAATTCCTGTCCGGTTCCGCGGCGCAATCGTCCGTCTATTACCATATTTGCATGTCTTGTATTCATTCTGCGTTTCCTCCGCTTATGGGGGCTTTTACCCCATCTGTGTTAAGATACTGTTTCCTACATAAGCGGATTTGGGTGTGCTGTCAATAGACTTGCTCCCCAATAACTTTTGTTACGAAATTCCCGGATTTCGAGCGAGTATTGCCAAAAATTATGAAGCATATACGGCGTATATGTTGAATAATTTTTGTAAAGCCGCAGTCGAAGCAGGAAAATTGCAGGAGAATGTTATTAGGGGTCTGTTGCCGAATATGCTTTCGTTCCGAAAATGATGAATTTCTAGACAAAATTGCTGAACAAACTTTGAGGCCTATCTGGAAGATATGCCAAAAAGTTTTGAAGCTATTTTGGCCTGTAATACGCCTCCCCACTTGCTGTTGCGTGGTGCGCACTTTAGGAATTTCATCGCCAATTACCTTACTGCCAAGTTCCGCAGAATGATGGGCTCCCCACAAATAGGTAAGAAGTCCGATAACACGAGAATCTGTTTTAGCGAGTTTTTCGTAATTGAGAAGCACTGTCCCGAGCTGATCTTTGCTCCACGATCTGCCTTCGCCATATGTTCCATCAGGAACGAGAAACATTTTTTTTGCTCCGGGGGAACGAGATACACGCGCTTGCATACCTTTGAAAAACTTGTATTGTGCCGAGGATGTATTGTTGGGATCAAGTTCTCCGTACCAGTCAAACCCTACCCAATCAATATTTTCTGGTAAGGGATCACAAGCAGGGGATGGTTCGCCACCACCTTCTTCAAATACGGGACCCGCGTCAATGAGTATAATAGGTATTCCTGGAAATTCTTTCCTTATGGCATCTGCCATGGTTTTGACCTCCCAACACTGATATCCTCCCCAAAATGCTTCGTCAGGTAAATAAAACGCGGCTATCTGGTCCAAATGCGCATGTAAGTTGTTATTATCTATAATATACGAAAACATATACTGCCAATCCTCTGTGGACTTGAGATCTCCATCATTATTGCAATCCGGTACGGATGGCGGATAATAGCGGCACCAGAAAGGCTTCACCTTTTGTCCGTTAACAAGATCGTAGGGACAGTCGGCAGGACGCGGGTTTTGTTTTAAACAGGGATCAGGTTCATAAAAAGCTCCTCCCAAGTTTACAAGAGCCTTCATATTATTAGCGGCAAGCAAACTCCATGTTGAGTCGGGAATTGGCGCCCAGTCCTCCGCGCTCAAAAATACAACATTACTCCACGGTCCGGTATCTCGAATGGTGGTCTGTGCAAATGTTTGTATTTGGCTAATATCAGGATTAGCAGGATCAAACCCTGCATAATAGCCGAAATATTGCAGTCCCGAGACTGACCCCCCACACACCTCCACCGTAATCGGATTCAAACCTTTCACTTGATATGTTCCCCATGAAGTGCTCACTGAGGCAGGTCCTGAAGTTCCAAACGAGCTGT
>JACOYX010000012.1 GCA_016181585.1 Candidatus Sungiibacteriota bacterium
ATACTTTTACATTCACATCCCTGCCAATGATAAGCCAAGAAATTTTGAAGCGATTTTGTCGCGAATTGAAATTGCAGCAGAATTATCTTTAATCAGCGGATCCATAATAAAAACCTCCCGCATAAGTACTTGCGGGAGGTTTTTATTTGTGCTAATTTTTTTGTTTCGATATAATAGGTACATGAATCAGGATCAATACGATTTTGTGGCAATCGGAGATACGGCGACCGATGCATTCATTCGCATTAAAGATGCGGCTTTGCATTGCAATATCAATCATGAGCAGTGCGAGATTTGTTTTCGATTTGGCGATAAAGTGCCGTACGAAGATGTAATAGCGGTTCCAGCGGTGGGCAATAGCGCCAATGCCGCAGTTGCCGCCACGCGCCTTGGTTTAAAAAGTGCCCTGGTATCGAACCTGGGGGGTGATTATTTCGGTAAAGAATGTCTTGATGCGCTTGCAAAAGAAAAAGTAACCACGGATTTTATAAAAATACATCAGGATCAGAAAACCAATTACCACTATGTTTTGTGGTACGAAGACGATAGAACTATTTTAATCAAACATGAAGAGTATCCGTATTCGCTTCCAGATATCGGTGTGCCGCGCTGGGTCTATTTTTCCTCGCTTGGCGGAAATTCGGAAGAATTTCATGCGATTGTGACACAATACTTATATAATCACCCCGAAATAAAGCTGGCCTTTCAGCCTGGCACTTTTCAAATGAAAATGGGGAGAAAAACGCTTGCAAAAACATACGAGCGTACCGAGGTTTTTATCTGCAATAAAGAGGAGTCGCAAAGGATTTTGGAGACCAATGAAACAGATATTAAAACACTGCTGAAAATGATGCGGGATGTAGGCCCCCGCATTGCGGTAATTACCGACGGGGTAAAGGGGGCGTATGCTGATGATGGCGGTGCGGCATATTTTATGCCGCCGTATCCCGATCCCAAGCCTCCTTTTGAGCGCACGGGTGCCGGTGATGCTTTTTCCTCGACATTTGTGGCGGGAATGGCCTTGGGACTTTCTGTTACTGAAGCGCTTTCTTGGGCTCCTATAAATTCCATGTCCGTGGTACAATATATAGGCGCGCGAGAAGGTCTTCTAAGGCGCGAGCAATTAAAAAATTATCTTAATCAAGCGCCGGAAAACTACCGGCCAAGCAAAATATAATTATGAAAAATGAATCGCTTAATGCGCAAGCGGAAAAAGTATTGCATACCGTTGCAAAAAAGTATTCGTTTATAAACAACAGGGCAATAAAACCATGGCAGGCGTGGCTTTCTATCGGGCTCTTGCTTGGTATTGCGGGAGGAGTGTTTTATATGGCAAATAGCAATTTCCAGGTCGAGGGAGGGTTTGCCGCTTGGCGGCGTGTAGATCCTGCGCCGGTTTCAGCGCCCGTAGAATTGCCGAAGGAAGATAGCCTCGAGACGGATGATTCAGGAGCATCGGGGGCAAATATCGCTTTACGCCGCTATTATTCTTCATCAAAAAAAGATACATGGGCGACCATCGAAACACCGGCAGGATTTGTATTTCAGCGAGTACTCGGATATCTTCTCACCAGCTACGCACCAGATACGGTGCGCCTTATGGATTGCTTTGCGCCGCCCACTAATGACCATTTTATCAGCTTTAATACACTTTGCGACGACCAAACTGTAGTGCGTACTCTGGGATGGATATGGTCGATACCAAAACCGAGAGCGGTGCCGCTGTATCGTTGTTTTGACTCTGTGACCAAAGATTATTCGGTGTCCACACAGACGGACTGTGAGGGGCTCGGAAAAAATGAACTTACCCTCGGATATATCGGGCAGTAACAGATTTTTTATAAAAAATAAAAATTCTTTATGATTTCACAAAAAAATTTTGAAAAAAAAGTTTTTGGGGTGCTTAATAAGAAATTTATCCTTTTAAAAAATTTTTCTATGGTTCGTTGGCAAGTATGGCTTGTGGGCGGAGTGCTGGCGGGAGGTGTTGTCAGTCTTTTTCTCGTTGCGAATGGGCAGTTAACATTCGACTTCGGAGGCGCACAAACAACGTCCGGTAATAATGCACAACCCGTCTCGCAAAAAACTACCTCTTCCGTAACTATTATTGCGGCGGGCGATATGGTTTGCGGAGCGGAAAATGCTGCCGGCGCCGCCACTGGCAGGGCATGCAAGCAAATGGAAACTTCTGATCTTGTTCTTGCTCAAAATCCCGACGCAGTCCTTGTGCTTGGCGATACGCAATACGAAAAGGGACAATACCAAAACTATCTGGATTACTATCATCCATCATGGGGCCGATTTAAGGATAAGACATATCCTGCCGTAGGGAATCACGAGTATCTAACCCCTGATGCCCAGGGCTATTTTGACTATTTCAACGGCGTGGGCAATTTTACCGGCCGCGCTGGAGATCGTGACAAAGGATATTACGCATTCAATCTTGGCAACTGGCGCTTGTATGCTCTCAATTCCGATTGTGCAAAAGTTGGCGGCTGTGGGCTGGATTCGCCGCAGGTTCAATGGCTGAAAAACGATCTTGCACAAAACCCTAAAACATGTCAAGCAATGTATTTTCATTACACGCTTTGGACATCCGATGGGATAAGACCAGGAAACGGGAATCCCGGTCCTGCGCTTGGCTCTCTCAAAAACCTTTTTCACACATTTTATGATGCGGGCGGTGATCTGGCGATTGTGGGGCATTCCCATGTGTATGAGCGTTTTGCGCCGCAAAATATTGAGAGCAAAATTGATACGGCATATGGCGTCCGGCAAATTACTATTGGAGTCGGCGGGAAAACGTTATTGCGCGGCAACGGCCTGCGCGCGGATAACAGTGAAGTTTTTGATACGAGTACGTTTGGTGTGTTGAAGCTTAAACTTCGCAGTAATGCTTACGATTGGCAATTCCTCCCTATACCTGGCGGAATATTTACGGATTCCGGAAGCACTGTCTGTCATGCCGCACCCCCTCCTCATGATGATCAGCCCGATAAACCGGATCTTAAAACCAATAACCTAACCATTGACCCGAATGATGTTGCTATTGATATAAATGGCACGCTCGTATCAGGTAATAGTGTTACTTTTACCGGCACTACGTTCAACAAGGGTATTGTAAACGCCGTCTCCGGTTCTCGCGGCCGCTGGTGTATTGACAACACAAATTGTCTTAACACAACCGAGGGTATGCTTGGCGAGCATGGTTTTGGCGTAATTACAGCGTTTAGAGCCCCGATTGTCAGCACATCAACTATATGGATTGCCACTGCAGGACAACATACCATCCATTGGTGCGCTGATGTGAGTAAGATTGTCGTAGAATCAGACGAAGCAAATAACTGCAGTTTCCGTACGTTTACAGTGGCATCCCCTAAGATGCCTGATCTCACCACACAGCATACGGCAATTCAAATCAATGGCGCGCTTACGAAGGGCAGCTCAATCCGGTTCACCAGCACTGCCAAAAATCAAGGAGACGGCAATGCAAAAAGTGGATCTCTTGGCCGCTGGTGCGTTGATAATCCGGATTGTCTCAACACTACAGCAGGGAGAATAAACGAGCATGAATTTGGCGGGTTTGCAGTTGGAGTAATTTCGAATCCGCGTACTTCAGCTACATGGATCGCTACCGCAGGATCCCACACCATCTACTGGTGCGCGGATGTGAGTAAGATTGTCGTAGAATCAGACGAAGCAAATAACTGCAGTTCGAATACATTTACCGTTGCGGGGGCGCCATACACCCAATCCTCTTACTCTCCTCAATCCATCCCCGCACCCGCCCCAAGCGCCCAATGCCCGACAGGACAATCATTCGGCAATCCCAAATCATTGGGA
>JACOYX010000007.1 GCA_016181585.1 Candidatus Sungiibacteriota bacterium
TAGGATGGAGAGTTCCATACGATCCGTCTTACTAAAGTGTGTGTACCTCATATATTAATTGTGATATATAAGGTGTTGCACTTCAAAGTTCATTTTACACTTGTAAATTCCTAAAAAAGGAGATGGCCAATGCTTTCAAATTCTTTTGTTTTGGCTCCCCCTCCCGTGGAAACGCTTTTATATGGCGATACCGGCAACTTGGGTTTATGGCCGAATGAGATAAAAAATAGTGCGGAATTGCAAAAGCAAACCGAAGCGCGCTCTCGCCTATATACAGCACTCAATAGCGTATTCAAGCGTATAGGCAACCCTGTTATAGAAATAACTGATGCTATCTCCTCCGAAACGATAGCCCGGGAAGACGCAACCGCACTGTACAGGGAGCTTGCTGATTTTTTAGAGGAGGATGCGCTGAATAAGCGGTTTGTTCTCTATCTTCCTTTTGAGATTCTGCCCCACCGCCAATGGAAATTCGCATCGCGCGCGCTCAACGAGGCGATTGCAGAATTTACTTATACGTATATGAAACGCTGGGATGAATTGCTTTCGGTCAATGATGTAAGGGCAAATTTCTTGGATGGAAATGTTTTGGAGCCGGAGCTTCGCATCGAGCCTTTGATGCGTGTAGCCAAAGCCGCGCATTTTATCCCATTTCTCGTCGCTAAAGATCTAATCCCCCCATCTCTCGTTCGCGATTTGATTGATGAAAGTCCGGGAAGTGTTTTGCAAAAAAGCGTCATTGATGCACTTCCTGTGCTTGTTGATTTAGGATTTCTCACTGCCTATGAAGCGGGGAAAATAATCATGGCAAGCGGTGTGCACGAAACGCATGAGTTTTCACTATCGCCGGCATATATTACCCCGGCACGCGCGCAATGGCTCGCACAAGAAAAAGAGCAAAAGCGCATTGCACTCGATGCGAAAGCCATTGCGGAAAGAATTGTACGCGGACATCTGCAACCGCACCATTTCGAAGTATCAGTACAAAAACATGTTATGGCGCTTGCGATAATTCATGGCGTACGAATCGCCGTTGAAACAGCCGCTCGCGCTGTTACCGAGGAAGCCGCAAAAATTCTTTACCAGCGCTATGAACCCATATTGCTTGTTTTGTGGAGACAAGAAGCATCCGCCGCTGCAAAAGATGCCGTCACAAGCGCATGGGCGCATCTATATCATCTGAACATCATCAGCCGCGAATATATTGAACAACAAGGAGTTTTTATTCCCGATTTTGATGCTCCTTTTGCGAAAAATATGAAGCTTATCGAAGAAGATATCGGAGCATTCAAGGATATTTTGGAACGCATGCAAAGCGAACCGGAACTTTCTCAATTGCTTTATCCGGCATGTATTCTTTTCGGCTCACGTGTTAAGGGCTACGGCACAAGCACCGCCGATCTTGATGTTGCGGTGTTTGTAAAACCGGAAGTTTCTATGATGGAAAAGCGCCCCGAACTGCAAAAGCGACTCAAAGAACTTTTCACGCATGGTAACGCGCACGGGAAAGCGGTTGAATTTTGGCTTACGGAAAAAGAAGGCGGACTCGAGGTGATGTGTATGCCTCGTCCCGATACCGCCATGGGCGACAGCATGTTGGTGCACGTTCTCTTTGGCGGAGCATGGTACGGCGAGGAGCACGCAATCCGCGAACTCTACGATAAGGTTCTCACCCCGTATCTATATGCCAAAGATGAGGAAAACCGAAGAACATGGCTTGAAGAGATGGAGCGAGATACCCTCCTCTATCGGCTTCTGCACAAAGGCTATGCCCGCTTTTTCCCGGAACAAGGCGGCGTTCACACAAGAAATGCGGCGGCTATAGATGGGCAGAGCGTATTTTACGATTCTGGATACCGCCAGCTTGCCGCGAAATTATTCATAAAAAAAGTTTTTTTGCCGAGGCTATAAATAACAAGAAAAATAAAATGGACAGCTCATTGAGCCGTCCATTTACTTTTTAACCTATTAGCTTTTTTATAGATCGTCTTCAGTGCGACCGAGGCCGGCAAGGTCACGCGGAGTAGTGCGCCGCCGGCGGGGCATCAGCTCTGCCCGACGCGGACCTCGGCCAAGCATAACCCGAAGCGTGGGCAAAGAACCCGTTCGTGCCGCCTCGTTATATTCCGACAGCGCTTTTGGCGCTTGCCCCTGAAATACCAATCGTGTCGATGTCGAACTGATATGATCGCGCAACCACGCAAGATGCGCTTCATTGGCCGGATCGATCTCTTTTGTGCGCGTCACAGCATAGTATGTGACTTGCTTGACCTCCAGCGGTACACTATTCCAGCGAACGCGTCCGATACCCATTCCATTTTGTTGCAGTGCGCGTGCTGAATCCAATGGATCGGCATCGTGCACACTCTGTGCATCAACGCCAACACGCACCACTTCATACGGCTTTCCTTCTTCGTCGTTATATACATTATCCACAGCGGGCTCAAACCCTTCTTCAAGAGAATTGATGTATCGCACCGTCAACTCATGGTTGACGGATCCATCCGCATTTATGATAACAATGGGTGTTTCGAGACGCCGCTCAAGCTGTCCCATAATCATATATGGCATATCACGCCGCTTCGGATTATATCCAGCGACGATTTGCGGAATGGGAAGCATGCCGGACAAATCCATATCCATACCAGTGCCGCCCGCCATATTGGCAAACATAAACATAGAAAGCATATTTGGATCTATGCCCATCGCACTCGCAAAACTGCTTACTTGCGCCGGCGATGGTTTTTCGCCCTTTACTTCCGCATTCGGGTCTACTGCCTCAACCACAGGAGATACCACGGCGGTGGGCGCAGAAACCGGTCGAAATGCATTATAAACCTTTGCGGCTTTTACCAAACCGCATCCCGTCACTTGCTTGATCTGATCTGCGGTTAAGAGCGCCAAGTCAGCTTCGCTCTCTACACCCTCTTTTGCTAATTCTGCAACCTTCTCGTTGGTCAACCCAAACTCATCCAATAATCTCTTCTTCAATCCTTCATCCATATATATCTCTCCTCTTTAATAAAAAGATCAATTGAGCAAAAATTGCTCTGGAAATATATTATATTACATTGAATTTAATGTCAAGTAAATGAAAAAGGCGGAGCTTAAGTCCCGCCTTTTTGTTTAAAAATAGCTATAGGGCATGTTGCCGAATACCATTTCTCCTACAAATGATGAATTTCTGCCAAAATAGCTTCAAAACTTTTTGGCATATCTTCCAGATAGGCCTCAAAGTTTGTTCAGCAATTTTGTCTAGAAATTCATCAATCTTCCAGATAGGCCTCAAAGTTTGTTCAGCAATTTTGTCTAGAAATTCATCATTTTCGGAACGAAAGCCTATTTGGCAACAGACCCCTATAAACAAATTTTGTCATCTTCGGTTGGCCCGAAAGATATCATTTTTACTGGCACTTTCAGTTCTTGTGTGAATACTCTTTCGCAGAGTTCAATCATGTACTCCAGCTTCTCATTTTTCCGGAATAGATAAGCGGTACAATTCGGACGGCACATCCGCAAGAGCTCACCTAATTTTCCCTGATGCGCCAGCTGATGCTCATCCGCACCACGCCGGACAAGGATATCGCCTTTCTCAAAAAAGTGCTGATGATGCGCACCGTTATAGGAATCGCACATTTTCCAAGCGCCATTCACTATAATCTGATCAAACCACGTTACCGCAATCCCATCAAACGCATCAGGGCCGCCGCACACATTAACCGCGTAGCGCAGTGCTACAAAATCGAGGGGACCCACACGCACTTTTCCCTGCCAGCGATTCTCGTTTTTATTGCTCCCCGGCAAAAGATTTTCCAGCATCTCGGAACACTCGGTCACCATCGGTCCCGCCCCATGGCGAATCTGGTACGCGCGCGTAACGCCAAGTTTAATCACTTCTCCGTCGTAGCCGCATTCCTTTAGCAAATTGAATGTAGTTTCAGCCGGTATTGTGCGGAGCTTGCTGGTGTGCGGATGAAAGCCGTAATAGCGATCGGTCAAAACCCCATGCGAGCTTTCAACCACCACGACGCCATCGCGCTCGAGCACTTCTTTTTCAAGATAATCGCTTTCCACAATCCGCACGGAAGATGCCATTGTTTTGAACCGATCATATGTCCATTGTATTAGGCCCGGAAAATGAAGCAGTTCGATAAGTTCTGTCGCGGAATCGCGGTCGCTTTCCAAGAAACAATCATTATTTGCAGTAATTTCAGCAAGTTCAGCTATTTTTTGCATCCTTACCGCTTCAAGTTGGCGATAAAGATTATTACCCTTAATATCTTTTGCTCTAATAGCGAGTTTCGGATACCGCTCTGCATCGAGAAATGCCTCGCCTACACCAGTACCAATAGTTCCGCGCGGATTATCTCTCCGCGCAAGCTCGCGCAATCGAGAAGCGGCTTGGTGCCATGGAGTAGCAGAAATTGCATTTTCATCCACCGTAAGATATTCAAAACTATTCCTCACTCCACAACCATATTTCAGAAGTTCAGCCTCATTCATTATCCCATTTGGGTCTATTACGAAATTTTGGGTTAAATGAGTTTTTACTCCTTCGAAGGTACCGCAGCCAAATTGACTGAAATTAAACTTAAACCCTCGCGATGTTGCTACCCCATGGCTCCCCTGCGCACCGCCGACCTTTATGACCGTATGAGCGTTCATCTCTGTACAAATCTTATGCACTACTCCGCCCTTTCCCCCGTCTCCTCCACCAAGATCAGTGACTGTAAAAAGCTTTTTCGCCATTCCGCATCTCCTCTCTCACTAAAAGGGACTGTTGCCGAATAGCACTTTGGCTACAATTGCATAAATTCGGTCAAATTTTCCAAAAAATTTCTTGGCTTATCTATCAAGATAGGCCGTAAAATTTGTGTGAGTATTTGCCTCGAATTTCTGCAACTTCGCGACGTAGGCTATTCGGCAACATACCCTAAAAATAAGAATAAAAGGGTGGCTTTGCCACCCTCCTGTTTTGCTAATTTAGAGCCACATTTTCCCTTTTTTAGGCGGCGTGCCATTACCCTTTTTTTTCGAGGAGGGTGTTTTAATCACCGTCTCATCACCTATCGGCCAGAGGTCGCCTTTTTTTGCAAACTTTGCGTCCTTTAAAGGGATTTTGTCAAAGTTAGGAAGTATTTTTTGCGCACCAATGGGGATGTTAGATACGGAACGCACAATATCACGCGCATCTTCCTGATTTAAACCTGCCGTTCGCAGAAAAGATTCTGTGGTCTGCAAATCAAGTACCCCCTCGGTCAGGCCTATAATAGCCGCCTTAACGTGAGGTAATAATTGTGTTTGCGGAAGAATCACAACACGTTCGTTTCCGAACATGCTCGTCCAGAAACTGTTTGTTTCCCCATCATGCCCTACTTGCAGAAAGAAAGCGTGCGCCTGCTTGAGAAGATCGTTAACCACCTCTTTAGTGCTCGGCAGGATTTTCTTATCGATCTGATACCCGTTTTCTAGTACTTTCTCAAACACTGAGTCTCCAAACACGCGAACAAGTGTCCCCCGATCAAGTTTGGCTCTTCCCGGCGCATCGGATACGGTGAAATCGTAATACTTCAATTCGTATTTGTTGATATCCGCCGATGTGCAATAAGCTCCTCCAAAAAGCCCATATTGTGGATCTTCCGGCGTGTCACCGCCTCTGTGCTCCGGGATCATAAGCGTCATCTGCTCCGCAATCTTTTCATCCATCTCGGCTTGGGAGCGGCACAGCACATAATTATCGCCTATATCGCCAAAAATTGAAGTAATCATCTGTACATCATAGCGCTTAAGCACTGCCTTTGGTCCGCTTGCGAGTAGTTCGTATGTTTTAGGAAGTACTTCAAGCGCAATTTCGACGTTGTGTCCCATCGATCCCGTAGTATCCAGCCGTGTTTCTTCAAGCATCGCTACGCCACGCGGCAAGATGAAATAATCACCTTCCGGATTCATCCGTGAAATTGATCTTCGAATCACGTCATAACCCGCCGGATCAACCAAAGGATGCAGACCCAATCCTTCTCGTCTTCGCTGTTCACCCTTATGAGTTGCGGATCCGGCAAGCTCTGCTTCTGCTTTTACTCTGCGATACGAAACATAAGACAATGTATTTTTACCCATACTATATTCCTTTCTCCTCTAAAGAGGATAAGCCGTAAATGGATGAAACCCCCGAGATGGCCACAAAGCTCTTACAAGACGGTAAAATGCTTCATGAGCCCGCGCCGCATCGTGTTCATTTTCTTCTGCAAGGTTATGCAAAAAAAGTTCATAATCACGACTCTTGAGTTGATCATCGGCAGGAAGCACTCCGGTAGCAGGATCGCCCCCGAGGGCAAGGATCACTTGTTTAGCCGCTTTTGCTATATCTTTGGCGGCTAAGTTGGCAGGCAACCCGCCTACCCCATAAATATTAGCTTCGGTAAAATCGAAAAGGGCAATATAGTGCTGATCTCGTTCAATTAAAATATTTTCGCCATCTACCCCGCCGGCAACAATCCCTTGATCGTGCAAAAAAACAAGCAACTTCAAGAGTTTTCCCATAATCCATGCGCTTGTTTTCGGATCAATCCGCACGCGGTCGCGAAAAACAATTTGTTCAATCGGCACCAAGCGGCCAATATCGTCCGCTACTCCCACAAAACTCAAAATGTTCACCCTTCGATCATCCTGGTCTTCGGCAATAAAACTTTCCACAAGATTAGGAAACGTAATTTGGTAGTTCAATAGTATGCTAGGGTCTTCTTTCACCAATGCATACTCTTCTTCCAAACGCTTCGCTTCATCGCGCATAGCGCGCAGAAGAAACGCCTCGCGATCGAGAAGCGGATTTTCCGCTGTTGTCGCGGCGATTTTTAAGATACCCGCACCGCCCTCGTCCGGCAATCTGCATTCATAAAGACGAAATTGCTCCGTCTCACCCAAGAGTTTTGATTTTCCCTGCACGGTAACTAGAGGATATTTACTGATATCCATGTGTTGTTCTCCTTACTTCTTTTTTAAAGGACTATTGAATGGAAGTTATGATACTAAATAAATTGTAATATGTCAATAAAACACGCTAAAGCCCTGCGAATTCAAGAATCTAATAAGGGGTCTGTTGCCGAATAGCCTATGTCGCGAAATTTCAGAAATTCGAGGCAAATTTTTCAAACAAATTTCGAGGCCTATCTGGAAGATAAGCCAAGAAATTTTTTGGAAAATTTGACCGAATTTATGCAATTGTAGCTCATAAGCGCTATTCGGCAACAGTCCCATAAGATAACGACTATTTGCCTATCCGCCCGAAGCGTACTACGGTAGGGTAAGTACCGTCCCCAAGGAGTGCCATGAATCATACCATTAATCTGCTTGAATTTCCGCCGCGCGACACATTACTTCACACCCTCCAAACCAAAGGAGTACTATCATTTCCCCTTTTGGACAATTCGGCACGACTGGAACTTCTGGAAGAAGCCGTGTGTTACCCCTATCGGAGAAAAAAGCCATATATAGAAAAATATAAGGTTGTACAGTATTTTTCGGCTTTTAATAGCTTTCCTGAAACGAGCAAGTTTTTATACTTTGCCGATATTTTGCAAAAAGCGATTATCGCGCGTTGTGAAGGTGCGGCGCATGAAGCATTTCCCGTTCCGCTTGCATTCAACGACTTTGTGCTTCAGCGCTATGACAGGAATCCGATCGGCATAAGCCCCCACCAAGACGGATTAAGCCGTATCAATCTTGTTGCCGTACTCCTGCTTACCGGCCATGCGCGATTTTGTATCTGCCGCGACCGAGGTGGCCGAAATGCGGAGGAAATATCATCTCCGCCAGGCAACATCATTCTCATGCGCGCTCCGGGTTTTTGGGGAGAGCAAGAACAACTTTTTCATTTTGTTGACTGTATCAGCGAACCTCGCTATACCTTCGGCATGCGGCAATGGGTAAAAAAATAAACCGTGGCACATACAGTGCACGGTTTTTATATTTGGAACAACTAGCACGCGACCGTGTGCTAGTTGTTCCAAAACTTTACGATACTTTTTCACATCTGGGATGCCGTCATTTCAACATCGGGTAATCACCACTCCAGGATATCCTTCGGGCCATACATCAAGTTTCCATATGCCGACAATCACTGCTTCAACAGCACATAAAGAAAGAATCTCATCGGCGATTAAATTTGCCAGACGCTCGATCAAATAACAGCTCTCCCCTTCGATAACCGCTTGTACTTTTTTCCTTGCGAGCGAATAATTTGCGGTATCGGCCATCGCATCGCTTTCTCCTGCGTGTGACAAGTCGAGATACATATCCACATCGACGCGAAACCGCTGTGGCTTATTGCGCTCTTCGGCCTTTACCCCGTGCCTACCCAAAAACACCATTCCATGCATCTCAATCTTATCCAAGGTTCTTTCCATACTATTCCGCCTTTCCTTTTTTCCCATCTTTACGCAAGGGAACTTTCATGTCAAACGCCCAGTGGAAACACCCCATACAGACATCGAGATGCGCATCAAGCCCCAAAAGCACAGAAAGCGAAAGCTCTTCAATACATTCAGCGGAAATCCATATAGCTCGAAATTCAACACAAGACATGCGAAACATACTCCAGTGCATATAAATCCTTTTTTATAGACCTGTTGCTTAATAATTTTCGTGACGAAAATTATTAAGGGACTGTTGCCGAATTGTCTTTGAAGCGAAATTTCAGAAATTCGAGGCAAATTTTTCAAATAAATTTTGCGGCCTACCTGCAAGGTAAGCCAAGAAATTTTTTGGAAAATTTGACCGAATTTATGGAATTGCAGCTCATAAGACAATTCGGCAACAGTCCCATTAAGCAACAGGTCTTATGAAGAACCACCTTTAAAACCGTATGTTTCTCCAAAACGTTTCGCTGGCTAATCCTACAAAAAATTGGTATAATGCGCTTAATGCAAAACACTATTGACCTTAGAAAACCGACGGCACATCCCTCATCTCCGGAGGAATCATCCGCGCAGGAAGCTCCAGTCCCTGACTACGCGGAAGCATTGCTTTCATGGACCGCTCCGGAGTTTGAAAAGAGAATATATACTGCACGTTGGTTTTTTGTCGTAGGAGGGTTTGCGCTCATCTGCATCATTGCCGCCATTATCACAAAAAACTATTTTTTTATCGTCTTTATCGCTCTCTCGTTTTTGGTCACCATGCTCTATACCAGACAAACGCCGCGCGACATGGCGTTTGCCATCGCGAAAGAAGGAGTATATATTGGGCGCAAGGTTTTTTTGTGGAAAATACTTAAATCGTTTGCGCTTATGGGAAGAGACGGTCGTAGCGAGCTCTCCCTTGAAACCGAAAAACTACTTACCCCTTATATCCGCATCCCGCTTCCTGAAATAAATATCGAAGAACTTCGGGTACTCTTGAAGAAATTTATTCCTGAAAAAGAGCATCCTGAATCCGCGGCGGATGAGCTCGGGAAAAATTTGGGGTTTTAACTAGCAACTAAGTTCTAGCGGCTAGTCTCTATTTATAGTTGTAACACATGCCCTCGTCGTTCAATGGACAGGACACGAGCTTGCGGAGCTTGAAATGTAGGTTCGATTCCTACCGAGGGCAAAAAATTATTAAATTAGTCCGAACGCATTTCGCCGCCTGCGGCGGCGAGGAAGCCCCCCGCAAAATTGAGCGGCTTTGCCGCGAACCGAAAAACTGCCAAAGAACCTGTAAAAACATCGGCTCGAACCATATTTTAATATTGAGGGAAGAAAATTTTTTAATCAATATGAATAATAAAGGGTTTGTAAATATTGCATTGATTGGAATAGTCGTTATCCTTCTAGGCATAGGGGGTTATTTTGTTTGGTCAGAATATGGACCACAACCTTGTGCACAAAGTCTATTACCATCTGAAGCTGTAAACAAAAAAACCGGCGAGAAAAAGATTTTTGAGTATCCTTGTGCTGTTCCTAGAGGTTGGGTAATTACTGATTATCATCCAGCAACTACGCCCCAACCGACTTCTATACCAACCCCTCAACAACCCTCCCCAACACCGACAAATGAAACTACGAGTTGGAAAACATACAAGAACGATACGTATAGTTTTGAATTAAAGTATCCATCGGATTGGGCATCGAAAGGATCTTGGAGTGAAAATGGTGGTTTCTTTTATGTTGCATTTGGAGTTGCTAATTCAATCGACTCAAAACCACTTGCGACTCTCCGTGTATATCCGAACCAAACTACTTTAGATAAGTTCATAAAATATTTTGATTATGTTGGTGGAACTTGGAAGAATGTTTCGCTCGGTGGTGTAGCTGCAAAAGAAGTAGTTTCAACTGGACAGAATTCAAAACAATTTATTCTCACTGCTTCAGTTAAAAACTCTTATGGCTTTGAATTGGCCTCAACAGTATTTGGGGACAATGTCGATACTGTAAGAAAGATGAATTTGACTTTTCAGTTTCTTAAGTAGAATTCGTAAAGCGAATTCTTGGATTTAATGCCGCCAAAGAAAAACTTGTCGTGCCTGAGGCAGATCTGCCTTTGGCTGAAATTTTGGGGGAAGAAAATTTTTTAATCATAATGTCGAAAAATAATTTATGAATTATCATATGAACCAAAAAGGATTTGCTAACATTATTCTCATTGTTTTGGTCGTCGTTTTGGCGGGTGCGTTGGGGTATGTAACTTTAGTCAAAAAACTGGCTCCAGTTGAACAACCCTCAACTAACAATTCACAAAACACACAAACTACTACGCCACCGCCATCCAACAACCCTGCTTCTCAAAATCCGCCGGCTACCCAACCTCCAGTTACGCCTCCCTTATCTCTGCCAACAACTTGCGTAGATCAACAAGAAGCAACACCTATCATTACTTCAATTTCTCCGCAATCTGGTTCGGTGGGAACAAAAGTAGAAATTCGGGGCTGCAACTTTACCGGATTTGAGGGCGACCTTGATGCTGTGTTTGTGAGAAGCGACGGTAAAGAAATTCCTGTTTCTGGTGGTAACTGGTATCCCGGATACGGTGGAGGAGTGGGGCGAGGGAAAATTATGATCGTAACAGTACAGTCATACTGCGAATCCGGTTCAATAACCGGCAGTTACTCCGGAATTACTTCGCCGTGCCAGACAATAAAAGCAAATCCGGGAGTTTACAAAGTTTATGTAACTGCTTGGGGAAAAAAGAGCAACACCGCGACCTTTACTGTGAAGTAGTTTCAAAATCCTGTTTTTGATTTCTGTAAAAGATAAGTTTCAGAATTTGCTGTCAAAGAAAAACTTGATTCACCGGCTGGATGTCACCGGTGCGGCTCCGCCGTCTTTCCGTCCGCCAGCTGGCGGATTCGTGGGGGGGCCTCGCCGCCGTAGGCGGCGAAAGCGGTGCGGACTAATTTAAGTATTCTGCACGGAAGTTTTACAATGTAAATAATTTGTTCTCGTTTTTGTGGAACAAAAAGTAGCTCTTTTTATGAACAATAAAAATTTAACCAGAAGGGAGGTGATACATAATGGCAAAAAAGGCTTTTGACGTAGTTGAAGGCGTTTGGGGTGGTTTAGTGATGACTCTCGCAGTACTGGTGCTGTTGTTTGAAGTGGGCCAGCCGCTCGAACAAACCTTTATTACGTGGTGGTCTGCGAATCCAGTAGTTTTTATTGGACTAGTGTTGCTTTTTGCAGTAGGCGCATTGGGTCACCATCACCAAAATAATTCCCCGCCGAAAGAAAACACTTAATTTATACATCTCTTTCATTTGCGTATCAGTTGTTTACGCCCCGCACTAATCGTGCGAGGGCTTTTCTTTTTATGCGGCAATCGCTAAAGTAAAAGCACATGCCCTATCTTTCGATAACAATTGAACACGCAGGAAAAATAAATAAAAAAATTATTCCGGCGCTGAAACGCCTGGGGATTTTTACCGTGCGCGATCTTTTATTCCACATCCCTTCCCGCTATGAAGATTTTTCAAACATGAAACCGATCTCGGAAGTTGCAGCCGAAGAGCGCGTCACGATTGAAGGAGAAATAACTTCGCTAAAAAGTTTTCGCACGCGTGCAAAAGGAATGCACATTACCACCGCGGCAATCACCGACGAAAGCGGCACCATCGAAGCACTTTGGTTTAACCAGCCATTTCTTGCACGCGCTCTGCACGTCGGCCTGCGTGTACGCCTCTCTGGCAAACCAGTGCTCGGCAAAAAAGGAATTGTTCTGCAAAACCCCGCGCATGAAAAAATTTCCGCATACGCAACCGAAGCGGAACAAAAAGGAATCCACACCAGCGGTCTCGTACCGATCTATCCGGAAACGGCAGGTATCACTTCGCGCTGGCTTCGCTGGCTGATCAAATCGTATATCAGCGCACGGAAAGAACTCCGCGATCCTCTGCCGGAAAAAATCGCCCAACAATATATTTTGCCCCATCTGCACGATGCAATCGCGGCGATTCATTTTCCGGAAACAAAAGAAGAAGCGGAGCGTGCCAAGCGCCGCTTCGCATTTGAAGAACTTTTGCTCATCCAACTGCGTGCACTGCGCGAGAGAAGCAGACTCAAGCAATACCAAGCGCCTGCAATTTTGCTTGATGTTTCACTGATACAAGAATTCGTGAAACAACTGCCCTTTATCCTCACCGATGCGCAAAAGCGTTCGCTTTGGGAAATCTTGAAAGACATTGAAAAGCCAAAACCTATGAATCGCTTGCTTGAAGGTGATGTCGGCTCGGGAAAAACAATCATCGCCGCGGCCGCATCCCTCATTGCCGCGCATGCAGGACGGCGGGTGCTATTTATGGCGCCGACGGAAATTCTCGCACGCCAGCATTTTGAAACAGTAAAAAAATTTTTATTGCCATTTCATATTTCCATCGGGCTTCTTACCGGATCGGAAAAAAAGATCATACATGTGCCCGACATAATAATCGGTACTCATGCGCTTATACAAAAACATTTGCAGTTTGAAAATTTGGGGTTAGTTATTGTAGACGAACAACACCGCTTCGGTGTGGAACAGCGCATGGCTTTGCAAAAAAAACGCGGATCAACTTCAACGATTATTCCTCATTTTTTGAGCATGTCCGCAACGCCGATTCCCCGCACGCTTGCGCTTACCATCTATGGTGATCTTGATCTTTCGATTATTGACGAGCTGCCAAAATCACGCCGTCAAATCATGACAAAAATCGTCAGCTCGACACGGCGTACTGAAGCGTACAGTTTTATCCGGAAAGAAATACAAAATGGAAGACAAGTGTTTATCATCTGTCCCAAAATAGAAACAAAACCGGATGAGCGGCGTGAAACAAGTTTTTCTCGAGCATTTCTAAATCAAGAAGTAAAAGCGGTCAAAGAAGAATACGAGCGGCTGAAAAAAGAAATTTTTCCTGATCTCAAACTTGCCGTGCTTCACGGAAAAATGAAGCCCAAGGAAAAAAATGAAATCATGCAAGAATTTAAAAATCGCACCTGCGACATTCTTGTTTCAACATCGGTTATTGAAGTCGGCGTAGATGTGCCAAATGCAACCATTATGCTGATTGAAGGCGCGGAGCGTTTCGGCCTCGCGCAATTGCATCAGTTCCGCGGACGCGTAGGCCGAGGAGAGCATCAGTCGTATTGTTTTCTTTTTTGCACCGAAGACGGAGTTGCGGCTAATCGTTTGCGTGCGATTGTTGAAGCGAAAAACGGTTTTGAGCTTGCGGAAAAAGATTTGGCGATTCGCGGACCGGGCGATCTTTTTGGCGGGCGGCAATCCGGCATTCCCGATTTGGCACTTGCCAATATCACCAACGCGGAGCTTGTGCGCGCAGTACGCATGGCGGCGCGCGAGATAGTTTCCGAAAGCCCTGACTTAAAAAAATTCCCCGCGCTTGCCGAAGCATTGCGCAAATTTGAGCAAGCGATTCATCTTGAATAAGAGCATACCTCAACACTCTTCTCTCACTTTAAGGCACTTACTTGCTATAGCAAGTAAGTGCCTTAAAGAGTTTTTTGTTTTTATTCAGTAGGTCTGGTTTTTTTGCCTTACCTTACCTTAAAAAATAAAATTCCCGACATTGCTGTCGGGATCGTTTAACTACTTCGAGTTCGAGGTCAAACCAGCTACCTAGCCGGTTTTACACTAAACCCCTTTTCGCCATATTCCAAATAAAATTTTTTATTATTAACCGTCGTTTCGAGTACGACTTCCCTTCCCCAGAGGCGGTGAAGGTGTTCCAATGTTCTTTCGGCATACTCCATTTGAAGGTCACGTCCTTCATGGTCGTGTCTCAATAACAAAACGCGATTGTGACCATAATCCGCATCGCATACTTTGATCACGGGAATCGTTCCCATGCCCACGTTTTTCAATAGAGTCTCTTTTACCTCTCGCCAGCTGTCTTTGTCCGATACTTTGGAGATGACCATCTTGTCATCTTTTTTTTCGTATTCGAACATATCCATTTCTCGCATCATTTCTTCCGTAAGAAACCTCCGTAAAAATGATACATCCCTGTCTGCCTCTCTCGCGGTAAAGATTGCTTGCATGCCGCTTTCCAGGGGCTTTCCATATTTTTCGATTTCCTCCAAAGTAGGCTCGTCGTGGCGGCGCACAATATCTTCCCACAATTTGAATCCCAGAAAATAAGGATTTATCCCCCGGGGAAACGGCCGCACCACTTGATTGTGATGCACCATAAATTCAATGTGGAGTTCTTGCGGCAAGTCAAGACTTTTCAAGATTTTGTAATGCCAATAGCTCGCCCACCCCTCATTCATGATTTTCGTCTCGATCTGTGGAATAAAATATTGCTCGCGCTCATGCGCTATAGTGAGCAAATCTTTTTCCCACTCGCTTAAGTAGGGATTGTAATCGCGAATGAAAAGCAAAATATCCTCTTCCGGCTCAAGCGGCACCTTATCAAAATCCGGCTCTATATATTCTTGTTTTTTGTGCACTTTTGCGAAAGGATCGTGCGCGGGAGATGCAACATCTGCGGCGTGATCCTTTTGCTCTTCGGGCGTTCGCTTTTTAATACCCATGTTGCGACGGCACTGTATGGCAAGCGCATGCGCCGCATCAAGAATAGATTCCACCTTCTCTTCACCAATGGATGGCGTTTCAATGTATTTCCGCACACGATCGGCATGCATCTTGAAGCGGCCGAGTGTCAGTTCCGCGCGCGTGCTTTTGAAAGTAAAGTTGTTTCTGAAAAAATCATTATGCGCGTATACATGCGCAATAGTCAGAACCTGAAGACAGAGCGTATTGTCGCGCATCAGATAGGCCAGTGCCGGGTTCGAGTTAATGACCATTTCGTACGGCAACCCGGTGACACCATGGTCATACATGGTCTTGAGTTTCTCGTAACTCTTCCCATACGACCAATGCGGATAGTGAGATGGCATACCGGAGTAGGCCATAGCACCAATCATTTGATTATGATCATAAAGTTCAAATTCCTGCGGATACCAGGAAAGCCCACACTCTGCGGCTTTTTCGCGGATCCGCTCATCCCACATTGCTAAATCTTTTGTATCGTAGTAGCTCATGCTGCATCCTTTTTCTTATCTTTTGCGAGAAGTTCATTAAATCGAACCCATAAATCTTCCTTTTTCTCAATCAGCAACGTCATGAAATTTGCCGCTTTTACGGCTTTAAAGATATTCAACATTGAACTTTCATAGTAGCGGCTTCCGCTTGGTTTAATTTCTCCGTAACCGAAGAAATTGCATATCTCGCAAAGCTCTTCCGCCATTTTGATCGCCGAAGGGTTGTCTGATTCAAAATTGTCTCCATCCGAACAATGAAACGCATAAATATTCCACAGTGTCGGATGATACCGCTCGGCGATAATCTCAAGCGCTTTTTTATAGCCCGAGGAAATAAACGTGCCTCCCGATTCTCCCTTATGGAAAAATTCTTCTTCCGTAACCTCCCTGCCTTCGGTGTGGTGCGCAACAAAAACAATTTCAACATTCCTGTACTTTGTGAGCACAAACCGATACAACAAAAAAAAGAACGTCCGCGCCAAATATTTTTTAATCATATCCATCGACCCCGAAGTATCCATAATGCAGATAACCGCGGCATTCGACTCCGGCCGTGTATCCGGCTCCATGTGCCGATAGACAAGATCGTCCTGATGAAAAGGGAAGCGCTCTTCAGGGTTTTTCGGATCCGCCGGCACGGCGCCTTTTTTCGCCATCCTGCGCTTTATCCGGTTTTTAGCGGTACGCTTCTTGTCGAGACGTACCCAAATACCCTTTTTCCGATATCCTTGGCGCTTACTGACACGCTCCGACATCACTTCACGCAGGATTTTCCGCTCCATAAAAGGAAGCTCGAGATCCTCGAACAGAATTTCTATAAGTTCATCCAGCGTTACATCCGTCTCGTAGTAATCTACGCCAGGCTGTTCTCCCGCTTTATCCTGCCCCTGACCCTTTTCTCCTTGCGCATTGCCCACCACTTGGCCGGGCTGGGAATTGCCATCGCCCTGCCCTACGCCGGGAGTGTTTTCGCCATATATAAAGCGATACTCTTTTACTCCGCGAATGGGCACCTTAATAATTTTATCTCCGCTTTTCCCGATAATGGACTCCTCGCCTACCAGATCGGCAATATTATCTCGGATAGATTTTCGAACTTTTTGGCGGTGTCGCTGGAGATCTCCCGCGCTTCGATCGGACCGCAGAGCATCCTGCGATGAATAATCACGAATTATGCTTCCGCCATGTGGATCCAATTCCATAATTTTACTCCTTCATGTGTCAACGTGCTGTCTTACCTTTACCAGCTTTTTATTAAAAAGTAAAGCCCTATATCGCTACTTGGAGGTTGAACCTCCAAGTAAAAGCGGAGCAAGTAAAAATCCCACCTTTGCAAGACGGGATTTTATTTATATTTACTTGGATGTTTTTAGTCTTTCCAAAGATTATTCGCGGCGTATTTCAGCACCACGTCCACGCAATACTCACAATAGCCATGGTCATCAAGCATGTTTTTTACCATCGCCTGATGTTTCTCAGTTTGTTCGACATCGCGCGTACGGGCTTTGGTAATAATACGGCTCAATTCCCTCACAGAACTCATCAGCTTCTTCTCGATTGCTTCTTTCAGCGGCTCATAACTCTGGTAGGAGACCCGCTCTCCCTTGCGGCCCGCCGCCCAAAGGTAAGACACTACTTCCTGCCGGAAACCCTCGGCGCTTGACCCGATAATCGCGATCTGCTCCTCAATGGACTTAAGAAGCCCTTCGTTCGGCTGAAGCTCTTCTTTAGTATTCTTATCCTTGAGCTTTGTCTTGTTGACAAAGGCTTCAGCATGATCCAGATAGTTCTGGAACATCGCCTCTGCTTGCTCTTGATAAGAATACACAAATGCTTTTGTTATTTCTTTCTCAAGCAATTCCAAATATTCTTTGTGTAGCGTATCTTGGAGAAACTCCAAATACATTTTTTTTAGATCATCCGCAAAATCCTGGTCTTTTACCATGGAAATCAAGGCTTCTCTCACGCTGATAGGGTTGATGCATTTTCCTGTCTCAGCAAGCGCATTGTCCAGCGATTTCATGATAAATCGCGTGGAAATACCATTCATGCCTTCACGTTTCGCTTCTTCACGAAGTTCCTGCACATTTATCTTTTTCGTACGACCCTTTTCCACCACTTCTTCGCCGTTATACAAGCGAAGCTTGGTCATAAGATCGCACTTCGCCGTCGGTTCCAGCCGCGATAGCACTGCAAACATCGAGGCCATCTCAAGCGTGTGAGGCGCCACGTGGGCGCGGAAATCCGAATTGTGCAAAATTTTCTGGTAAATTTTTACTTCTTCTGAGAGGCGAAGGTTGTAAGGCACTTTAACCGCCACAATGCGATCCAAAATCGCCTCGTTGGTATGATCAGCCTTGAACTTCTGCCATTCCGCTTCGTTGGAGTGCGCCACGATAACCGAATCGACATAGATAGTCCCGTGTCTGCCAGGCGCAGGGATGGTTTTTTCCTGCGTCGCGGTGATCATGGCATGGAGGTATTCGGTCTCGTTCTTAAAGACCTCAATGAACTCCACCACGCCCCGGTTGCCGACATTGAATGCGCCATTGAGCTCCAGCACGCGCGGATCTCCTTCGGAATAGCGGTCAAGCTTCGAGATATCTTCCGAACCTATCAACACTGCTGTATCTTGGTTATTCGGATCCACCGGAGGCACCACACCGATACCTTTGCGATTACGCTTGGAAAATCCAACGGTTGCAACAGGAAATTCCTCATAACGTGCGTCAAATTCATTCTTAAGCCGGAAACGGCACACGGGGCAAATATCCCCCTCGATGTGCACTCCCAGCATCTTCTCAAACTCTTTGCGCAGATGGCGCGGAATTAAATGCAAGGGCTCTTCAAACATCGGACAGCCCTCAATTGCATAAACAGGGTCGGCGCCCTCTAGTCCCTTGTGCAATTTTTCTACAAGAGAACTTTTGCCGGATCCTACCGGTCCCATGAGGTAAAGCACTTGCCGTGATTCTTCGCCTTTTAACGAAGCTGAATGGAAATAGCGCGCAATTTGCGCCAAGGTACGCTCAATGCCGAAAAATTCATCCTTAAAAAAATTGTACACTTTCACCGGCTGGTCTTTGTACAACCGCTTAACTCTCGGATCGTCAGAGTTCATTACTTCACTTGCTCCGTCCCTAATGATAACGTCATTCATACGCGCATGTGCAAGTTTGGCAATTGCAGGGTCTTTCTTTGCGATTTCCAAATAATCTAAAAGATTTCCCCTCCACTTTTTATTATCTCTTGTCTCTCTATCACTACGAATCAAATCCTGAAATTGACTCATTACCTTTCTCCTTTTTATATTTAAAAGGGCTACCACAACAAGTATCAAAAAAAGAATATATTGTCAAATAAATAGGATAAAATAAAATTGCCGCATAGTTCTCCATGCGGCAATGTTTTTTATACCGTTTTATACAATTTTTTATTCAGCGAATATCGTTTTATTCGCGTATGTTCGAATGTTTTCCCAACAGCAGTTTTCTGATCCTTTATAGCCGTTTTCCCGAAGTTCTTGAGCCATGGCATCTACTTTCTTCTTTGCTTTTTGGGGATCTTGCGGCTTTCCCACCATCGCCTCCCGTACCTCATCAATTTTTGCAATTATATCTTTATCTTTCTTTGCAAACATAATCACTCGTTCAATGGCTTCAGAAAGCGGTATATGATCTTCCAGCACTTCGCGTTTTTGATTTCTGAAAAACGCAGTGATGCCGCTCCGAAATTCCTCTTTCGTGTCTTCCTTAACGCCAATTTCGCCCTCAATCAGCCGCAGCATTTTTTCATCTACGGGCAGTTCTTGTATGGTAGTTTCATCCGAGATATTGCGTTTCATCGTAAAGTGTAGAGCATGGTTAAGATAGTCTTTAAAATACTGCTGTTTCATTTCCTCAAACCGTTTAAATCCTATCCACCCTCTGACAAGATCTCTCCTCAAATAACCGCGATACCACTCTTCCATTTTCCCCAGTGCGTAATTGCCTTTCGCGTCCGGATCGAAGACAACCCATGGTTTCATGCGCTCTTTAACGTCTTTATCTATCCCTCGGTAAAGCGCCGGGTCACGAAGCATAGAAAGAACATGCTGGATGCCGATACATTTTTGATACTGCCCCATTTTATTGCGTAGAATTCTTGCCCTCCGCACCGTCAGACCATTGGCGCCATCAAACGGCCGTTTTTCCCGCAGTTCTCCGTAAGTATGGCGTGCCAATGACTTCTTATCATCAGCAAGCCTTGCGCCGCCGGCATAAAAAAGAAGAGCGTCTTCGGGAGTGAGCGTTAAACTCCACTGTGAAGGATCCAGCCTAGTCGCTATCTCCATTCTGGACAACGCCTCTTCAACACCGGGAACAAAATGAAAGGTATCGGTATTGTTTCTTTTCGCGCGATGGTGAATTTTTAGTTCGGCCTGGACATCCAGTGGTAAATGAAATTTAACTGGAATGATCCGATCACCAAGCGCTCCGGTTTTTTCTTCTTCTTCAAGATGAGTATTCGAAACACTCACGACCGCCAGATCAAGGTGAACCTCGGTCTGATCCGGAGCGCGAATGGTTCCATCCGCTACCAAATTCCCTATCATGGACCTAAATTTTTCCGGCTGTGCTTTGGATGAAAGATCGATAAACAGCACTCCGCCATTGGCACACTTAAATATCGAATACCATTCGCTCGGAAACTTGCCCCTGTCTACATCAGGAAGCGAGTCCTCCACGCGGAGCATGCCAATACCCGCACTCAAGCGATAAGAACGTGGCATAACAGGAAAAGAACGCCAATCTCCGGAAAATTCTCGCCCCTGAAGCCGTTCCTCGCATGTGCGGCAAAGCTCGCCTTTAAAAGGAAAAAATTGAGAAAAAAATTCGTTTCGCTCTTTTTTGGGTATTGCATGAAGCGGTAACTCATGCCATGGACACCCCTCAATCTCATAAAATAAAAGTTCCTTCATGGCTTCTGCAATACAATCGCGTATCAGCGTTGTTTTTCCGCACCCATGCGGTCCGCCTACCGCAAGCACCTGACGCGCCTCTTCCTCGCCAGATCCCGCCGCACGAAAATACTCGCCTACTTCGGCCAAGACAGGATCTATACCCAATAAATCCTGAAATGCGGGAAAACGCATACGCCGCGACGGTTGGTCGCGATATAAATTCTGCAGGCGAATATTGTCCGATTCAGCCAGTGGCACCGGTTTTTCGCCGCGAAACGTCGAAATTGCGCGCCATACCGCACTATGCGCCCTGTCCAGCACCGCGGGACTCTCTTTTGCAAAGTTCAATAAATCTCCAACTGTTCTAATCGTTGTATTGTTCTCCATTCGGGAGACCCCCCTTATATATCTATGTAAATGTTCTGCATCAATTCGTACCATATTCCTTAGAAAAAACAAGACCATTGAGTAATGTGAGGACAAAAATAAATCCCCCATGCCAGTGATGAGGGTTATGGTTTTGCCGCTATTCGCTTTTTTTTAAATTCCCGATAAAGGAACGCCGCCTGATCCTGAATACTGGCATATCTTCTCCGTGCGCTTTGCACCAAAGACATGCACTCGGCGGGAGACATAATAATGCCGATTTTTTGAGAAAAAAATTCATCAATGATGCGGGAAATAAATTTTTTCCGCGCCGCCTCGTCTTTTAAATAACGTCCTGACCGCCAAGAATTTTCCGGCAAAACCTTTATTGCGCTTTCAATAATATCGTATAAAAATTTATCTCCTTCGCCGGAAAGCTCTAGCTGAAGCGCCATCACCCGCACTTGATCAGAGCCGCTATGCATAGCATCTTTAAGCGTATGATAAATTACCCATTCAAGAGATATGGTGGTTACATCAACCAAGAATATGCCGTCAAGCGAGAAAATAAGTTTGATCATTTTGCCGATAGATGTCGGTACGGTGTTGTAGAGAAAAAACCAGCCGTTCCCTGTTTTCACCGTACGCGGAATGGGAATATCGGCAAATGCTTTCAGAATAGCTGCATAGACAATATCTTTCGGATCTCGTGCCGTCGCGCCCGCCATAACATTTCCTTTTCAGATTCTGATTTCAAAGTGCTTGCTACTGGAATAATACCCAAATATTGATAAAAAAGAAAATAGACCTACTGCGTAAAGATTTTCGTAACGAAATTTCTTAATTTAGAGATAAAATCGTTGAATAAATTTCGAGGCCTATCGGCTTAGATACTTCGTTAAGCCAAGAAATTTTGAAGCGATTTTGGCCTAAATTAAGAAATTGCAGTAGAAGTATCTTTATGCAGTAGGTATAATGCTTGCGGTCTGGAAAAATGCAAAGTAATATGGAGACGGTCAGCTAGTTCTTTATAAGGAGAATAGTGTATGGATTTGCCCGCGCCCGAACAAATTGATATGCTCGCCGAAGGCAGAAATGCGTGGATGGAATATACTAATTTTGATCAAAGCGGTAAATATAAAGACGAGCATTTGGCTCTTTCTCACTTTATACTCATAGGAGATATACTCTGCTGCATGCGCGGAGAAGTGATAATGGCGCTCCATTGCGCAGAAAACGGACTTCTGCCGCTTACCACGGACGACGAAATTGCGGCATTCGTTTTGCAATTGCAAAAAATAGGAGAATATGATTTTAGCGAAGGAATGCTCGAAGATTGTTTATGCGAATTGCATTATGACTATGAATCAAATTCTATGCAAAAAGCACTGGCACAAGCTGCGAAATCACTCAATATGAGCGTAGAAGAATATGAAGAAATAATACACAAACCTGTTATGGAAAAAATAAATGCGGGATACTCTTTGTCTCCTGAAGATGAAGCAGAGATGCACGCGAGCAACGCAAAAAGAGAACGTATTGAGAATGTATTAGAAAAAGTGCTCCAGATGCATCTTGATCGTGTAAAAAGCGGCACTTAGGAACCACCCTGTTAAACCAAACCTCCTCTGTGCAACAGAGGAGGTTTTATGGGTCTCCTGCCGAATAGCACTTATGAGCTACAATTCCATAAATTCTGGCGAATCATATAGTGATTCGCGGGAAATTTAGCGAAGCCGGGTATTCCAGTGCGAAGCGTAAAATTTCCCCGGCTTTTGCTAAAGGAAGCAAAAGAATTTTCCAAAAAATTTCTTGGCTTACCTTGCAGGCAGGCCGCAAAATTTGTGTGAGTATTTGCCTCGAATTTCTTAAATTTCGCGACGTAGGGTATTCGGCAACAGTCCCTTAGAAATGGGTGTGCCTGGATTCGAACCAGGAACCGGTCGTGTATACTAAACGTATAACTGGTTCGCTCGGAAAAAATACAAATGTCGGTCCGGGAGGATTCGAACCTCCAACCCCCCGTGTATAAGACGGATGCTCTGCCATTGAGCTACGGACCGCCACTTACATTTTCCCCTCGCTGCCAGTTATAAGACGACTGCTCTGCCGTTGAGCTACACACCCTATCCTTAATTTGTACTGTTTTTTAGCGCGAAACACAACCACTCAGAGCAACCTGGGCGGTTTTAAATATTCACTTTGATATTGTCATTGCGAAAAGTGAGATTGCTTCGCTAACGCTCGCAATGACAACCAACTTCTGTCATTGCGAGGCGTACTCGCCGAAGCAATCTCATACCTCCGACAAATCTTTAAATTCAGGATTTATTTCCTGTATAAGTAAAATTTTCTTTTTTCTCGATCCACCTTTGATTTTCTTTTCAGCAACAATCGCTTCTTCGGCCATGGGAAACACAGCATAATATACCAATTTATTAACATTGTATGCGGCGGTAAATCCAGGAGTTATTTTATTTTTGTGCTCACTTATTCTTCTCTGAAGATTATTAGTCACACCTGTATATAAAACAGTATTACCTTTATTGGTTA
This sequence comes from Candidatus Sungiibacteriota bacterium, assembly GCA_016181585.1. Taxonomy (GTDB): domain Bacteria; phylum Patescibacteriota; class Minisyncoccia; order Sungbacterales; family HO2-52-23; genus JACOYX01. The sequence goes on from JACOYX010000007.1 coordinate 23,371, forward strand.
GAATATAGACATAGTACTGCTTCATATGTGTGAGATTGCTTCGCTAACGCTCGCAATGACAACCAACTTCTGTCATTGCGAGGCGTACTCGCCGAAGCAATCTCATTCTTTGCAATGACGCTAAAATCCTGTTATTCCTTCACTATCTTATCAAACTCCTCCCGCTCGATGGTTTCTTGTTTAATCAAGAGATTGGCAAGCTCGTCGAGTTTTGCACGGCGCCTCGTCAAAATATCGTGTGCTTTTTTTTGCGCGTCATCAATAATTTTTTTCACTTCTTGGTCAATCGTGCGCGCGGTTTCCTCCGAATAATTGCGCTGTGTCGTAAGTTCTCTGCCCAAAAACACCATCTCTTCGCGCTCCCCGAATGACAGGGGTCCTAGCTTTTCTGACATCCCGAATTGCATCACCAAACTCCGCGCGAGTGCCGCGGCTTTGCGTAAGTCATCGTGCGGACCTGTGGTTACATCGGCAAACACCAGTTTCTCCGCCACAAAGCCGCCAAGGGCTGATGCGATTTCATCCAGAAAATGCGCCCGTGAATACATATGCCGGTCTTCCGCGGGAAGCTTGAGCGTATATCCCGCCGCGCGGCCGCGGGATACTACTGAAACTTTATGCACGGGGTCTGCGTGCGGAAGAGATGCCGCCACCAAAGCATGCCCCGACTCGTGAAACGCGGCGATTTTTTTCTCATCCGTCGTCAAAAGGCGGCTTTTGCGTTCCGGTCCCAAAATTACTTTTTCAATAGAATTGATCAAATCCATCTGCTCCACTTTTTTTCTATTGCCCCGCGCCGCCACAATCGCCGCTTCGTTTACCAAATTCGCCAAGTCCGCGCCGGAAAACCCGGGGGTACGCTCTGCAATTACATGCAAATCCACTTCTTCCACAAGCGGTTTATTTTGAGTGTGAATTTTTAAAATTTCTTCACGGTCTTTCAAATCCGGCAAATCAAGCACCACGCGGCGGTCAAAGCGTCCTGGGCGCAAAAGCGCGGGATCCAAAACATCCGGTCGGTTGGTGGCCGCCATTACGATCACGCGGTCATCGGTCTCCATCCCGTCCATTTCAACCAAAATCTGATTGAGCGTCTGCTCCCGCTCGTCGTGCCCACCGCCAAGCCCTGCGCCGCGAATACGGCCGATGGCATCGAGCTCGTCGATGAAAATAATCGCCGGGGCGGCTTTTTTGGCAAGACGGAAAAGATCGCGCGTGCGCGATGCGCCTACACCCACAAACATTTCAATAAATTCTGATGCCGACATATGGAAAAACGGCACCCCTGCTTCTCCGGAAACGGCTTTGGCGAGCAGTGTTTTTCCCGAACCCGGCGGGCCCATAAGAAGCACTCCTTTCGGAATTTTGGCGCCTATGTCCAAAAACTTCTTCGGGTTTTTCAAAAAATCAACAATTTCAATCAACTCTTCCTTCGCTTCCTGCACACCAGCAACATCTTTAAACATTACCCGCTCCTTTTTATTTTCAGGATTTATCAGGCGCGCGCGGGACTGGCCAAAGGTAAACGCCTGCATAGACCCCCGCTGGACTTGCCGCGCGGTAAACCAGATGAAAAAACCGATCAAAAGCACGGGTCCCAGAATGGGCAAAATGATGCCGAAAAATACATTCGAAAAATCGCGCGATTTGACGGTAATCGGCACTTGGCGGAGTTTTTCCTGATCCACGCCATAATTTCGCAGGGTCTCGGTAATACCCGATTCGAGTTCTTTTTCCGCAGTTATCTCTTCATTATTTTTTAATTTTATTTCAAGCGTCGTATCTACAACATTGATTTGGGCCACCTCTCCCGCATTTACTTTCATCGCAAGTTCGGAAAGCGAAAGTTCCTTTTTTTCCTTAAATTCCCCGCTCACGAGCGAATACATCACTGAGATGGAGAATAAAATGATAAGCACCCAAATAAAATTTTTTGTAAAGTTTTTCATACCCAAAAAGACTAACACAAATAAAGCCATACTGCAAGAAATACTGTAATATCCCCTAGAATTTAGCAAATAATAACGCATGGCTGTCATTGCGAGACATTTCGGCACTCCGAGAAACCGAGATAATCACATTTCTCGATAATGAGATTGCTTCGCTAACGCTCGCAATACAGCCAACTTCTGTCATTGCGAGGCGTACTCGCCGAAGCAATCTCATTCTTTGCATCGAATTTATGGAATTGCAGCCAAAGGCAATTCGGCAACAGACCCCTAAAAAATAAAAACAGCCTCGATAAGACGCGGCTGTTCTTTCTTATTTTCATATTATAAATTTTCCTGATGTTCGATCAGCGCCAAGCGGCACCGGTCGTCCACCAATTTCTGCATTTCTTGGGCTTGAATCCACTCCACCTGCTGGAGAAGCCCGCGAAATGTGTTGCGAAATCCGGCATGATGACTATTATCTATTACCATGCCGTAGGCAGTCTCGAACTGTTCTAGAACGCCATGAATCACTTCACAAATACAAAGAAATCGTTTGCGAAGATTTTTCACGGCAATTAAATAGCTTTTCCCTTCGTGATCGAGCATGGCCATGAAGCGATAAAGGAGCTTTCCTACTTCTCCCACCGTATCGCCAAGCCCTGCAAGCCACGCTTGGGAAGGAATAGACCATTCTTCATGAGTTTTTTCATTATACTCGCAATGCGAGACCACCGAAAAACCTAAATTATGATTAACCAACATCGGATAAAACACGCATACAAACTGAAATTCCGCGACCTCTTGCGCGGCATTGGCGTCAAATTCCCACGCCTTGAATCCCGGCATGTTGAGATTTTGCAAATCACGCCATAGCTTTTTAAATTGCAAAATACATTGCTCAAGGATAGCCGTATCAAAGCTCCGAAGCGCCTTGATTCCTTTTTTAGAAACAGAAATCATATCGTTCGAAACCCTATAACCCTGTCCTATATTTCTTCTTTGTTCCTCGTAATCACGCGACAATGGCCGCGCAATTTCGTTCAGTTTTTCCCCGATTATATTGCAATCGTTCCGGAACCCTTCTGTCATTTCAAAAAGATTAAAGGCACTTTTTGTCATAGCAAAACCGTTTTCATTTTGTTTATCACCACTCACCCTATCATCATCAAAACGTCCATCGCTAAAATTACCCATAAAACCCCCGTATGTTCTTACGAGACCATGTCTCATAAATTTTCTCAAAGAACTTGCCGCTATTCAGGTTTTCATTTAATGAATACCGGAACACTGGTAAATTCTTTAGGTCATGTAATTTGTAACATGTAACACATATCTCAAGGAAAAATCCTCTTGAGATTCTCGAGTTACAAGTTATACATTGCGCGTTACAAGCCCTTAATAAACTGATGCCCCAGAAGGTCGAAAGACCTTCTGGGGACTTGGTTACTTATACCTTTCCATATGGAAGGTACTTCTGGAGGAGATTTTGAGCTCCTCCTCTCTGGCGGCGGCGACCCGGCCCTTTTTTCGGGCCATCGTCACCACCAGCAACGCCCTCTCCACCGGCATTGTGGCGCCGCTCGCCACGCTGTTTCTGGTGACTCCCACCCTTGCCTTCCTGCTGCGCCGCCGCAAGCAGGATGGGGTTGAAATTTTGCGGAGTCTCGCGGTGGGTCTTTTTGTACCCCATCGCCGCGAGAAATAGCGCTCTGAGAAAACCCATGTCCTCTCCGGAGAGCTCACCCCGGATCCCCGCGAACTGTTTTCCAATCTCATATTGGCAAACAGTTCCAGCCTCTACCCCTTTTTTAAAGAGGTAGTGTCGGATCCCTCCAGTGGACCCCATGAACTGAATGCGACCGCACGTCTCCTTAGGCTCATCCGTTGCCTTGCCTAAGCAAAGCAGGTAGACGAAGCCCGTCAACGGCTTGCCCCCCTCATACATGCGCCACTGATGCTCTGGCGCAAGCACCACCTTCACCATATACGGATAAGGTGGTTGTTTTGGGTTTGAGCATGGCTTCAGATCAGCCATGTCTTCCAGCGATCTCCCGCCATCCACTTGGAAGTCGAGAGAATCCACAAGAGCTTCCTCCTGCTCTCGCCGCTCTGCCGCCGCGGCTTCCATCGCGGCTTTGCGCTCTCTCGCCTCCTCCCGCACCCTCTTATGGTGCGTCTCATAGGCCGAGGAAAGTCGCCGATACTCTGACTGCCACTCCTGTCCTTTTTCGCGCCACTCCTCTTTCGAGTATCGGCGCAATTTAAAGTAACAAGTGGTCCCCTCATCTCCGGGGTCCCCGCGTACTGTCCAAAAATTCTCCGGATAGGGGTTTTTGTACTGCCCAGTCAGATCCCTCTCGCGGCGATCCTCCTCGGGTAGTGCAAAATAAGCCTGTCGCTTAGCTACCATCTCCGATTTTTCCTCGGCGGAGATTTGCTCGAGGATTCCCCGCTCAACGAGAGCGGTAGAAACTCGGTACTCATCAGCGCGGTCTAGGTGTCCTCCGACCCAGATTTCAAAAACATTTATATCATCCACGAAGCCCTCGGTGATACTAATGATTTTTCGATCTAGGGCTGTCAACTGCGCATCCTCAATGGCCGTCCGGCTCCTCTTGAACCGGAGATCATTCGCCTGCTCTTGCAGGCCATCGAAGTCGGAAAACATTTGCTCAGCGGCTTCGGCAAGCTCCTTTTGTGCTTGCTTGAAAATCTCCTCCGCCTGCCGCCGTGCTTCCTGTTTAGGATTCACATACGGGGTCGGCCGAGGAGGTGTCTCCTCTGACTTCTTCTCTTCCGCAACCGGCACAACCGGTGCGGCAATCACCGCCTGCGTCGCCTTCATCCGCTCGAGAAGAGCGTTGAGTTTGTTGGAGTTGGGTGTCGTTTTTTGCGTATCCATTTCTTCTCCTTGGCTGCGTGCACGAGACACGTTTTCACAAAAAAATCGTTAAAAAATTACATCCATGTAAACAACAGTGAATCCCCTCTATGCTCTTGCCATTAATCAAGTGCTTAAACTATAAAAAATCTCCTTATGTAAAGAACGTTAATGATAAACTCATTATACTCTGGTTAACAAAACTTGTCAAGCATGGTTGACATAAGGACAATAGACTTGCTCCATAATAACTCTTCTACTGCAACTTCCCTGCTTCGACTGCGGCTTTGCAAAAATTATTCAACATATACGCCGTATATGCTTCATAATTTTTGCTTAGTCTCGCGCGAAGCAGGAAAATTTCGTAACGAAAGTTATTATGGAGCAAGTCTAATTTTTTAGCCCGCTGGTTTGCACCAGCGGGCTATTTGTTTTGTTGTTTATTTTTTAAAATAATTTTTTGCAGTGTCATTCAAACTTTCGATGGAATGACACTGCTGTCTTGTGCTATGCCATCCCACGCGGTCTTTGCAATCATTCAGACAGCATCAGACAGCAGAGGTTTTTTTCTGCTTCCTCTATTTCCGCGACGACTCGCGCGCCTCCGCCCACCACACTCCCTCGGCAAATTGCGGAATGATGTGATTTTTCTTGGCGCTCCTTTCGCGCCTTCCCACAAATTCAATCGAATGGACCACTTGTCCATTCTCGTCAGGCGGATTGGCGTGAATGTGTGCATTCAGCCAACCGTCCTGCAGGAGAAGTCCAAAGAGGTCTTTCCCTTGCTGTGTTACGGGGAACTGGGGTTCCGCGTTTTTTCGAAATCCGCAAACCAACGTCGCGCCGCCGGAGGCACGTTCGTACCAATGCTGATTTACCAGCCGGTAGCCGAGTGCCTCTATTTCCAAACGTAGCAAATGAATGCTACCGACCTCCTTCAAACCCTCTTTCATAAAAACTGGGCAACCATTATACCCTCTTTCCGGATCTAAGTGGCGCGGATCACGACCAGTGCGCGCCGCGTCAGCTAAGCGTTTTGCAAGCTGTGCTTGCTCATTGCGCTCCACCTTGAAGATATCTGAATCTTCAAGATATTTTTCCTGCGCCTTCCACCCAAGAATGAACTGGAATAACATCCATTCCGGCATTGGCGCCATGGGAGGATCCTCCTCTTTCAGATGCCCGATGCAGTCGTGCCACCGCTCTGTGGCACAATCTACACCTCCCGCCGAAATCATGGCAAGATTTTGACATCGTCCCCCCGTGCGGTCAGACCGCACGCACGCAAACTTAAAGGGCAGTTGCAACTTCGACATCTTTCGCCTCCTCTCTTGGTTCTTGTTCTTGGTTTTCTGTGAGTTCAGCAAATCTCTCCAACAAACCTTTTGCTAACTCATGACCATCTTTCTTAAAGACATAGTACTTACTCAAAGTTATTTTTCTGCCGTTCTCGAATCTATGCTTAACAACTTGCCTCACAATACCCAGATCAACAAAAATCTGAAGCATTATTCTGTAATGCCATTTTCCGAAGCCATTGGTATTGCCGTAGGCGCTTTTGTTAATTCTTTCAACAACTCTGCGTAAAAGCGTTTGGAAAGGTAACTGCTTTCCCTCGCACTCTTTCATGGCGATCCCCGCAACCAATGCGGCGAGCATCGAATTTTTTTCAAACTCTCCATCCGCATTGTTGAAAAGTAAAACCCCTTTTACTCTTTTCTTAAAGCGCTGCATTTCCGTCCATGACGGCTCTATTTGCACCACTTGGGAATGAATTACTTGCATTTTTGGGCTCGGTTTATCCACCATGATAGGCACCACAGTCTTTTTCTTCTCGAGCAATGCCTTCATCGTGCTCACAAACCCCGTATCGTGGCTTACTATAAACACGGTTTTTATTGAAGGATTCAATATGGCACACCGCGCCATTTCTTTCATTTTTTTGTCCGCGGCATTGGGTGCGGGTTGCACCATGTTTACATAGAATCCCAACTGCAGAAAACCCATGGCGAACTCGGCGGCAAGCGCCTCCGTACCGCCGCTTTTGGTGGTGAGAAAACAAAACTTTGCGGCCCCGTCAAACAAAAAATTCCGCAAAAGCGCCTGGCGCCTGAGAAACGCCGTAAACTCTTCGAGATTTTTCCACGTACCCTGCTCGCGGGCCTGGTACTCAACATTATCAAAATCCACCAAAATCATGGCGGATTTCCCGGCTTCTAGCAATAAATCTTTCCCCGCTTCGGTTACCCGAAGATACCCAACGGGGTATTCCTCCACGAGATTGTGTTTGAAAAGTTTCTTACGCAACTTTTCATCCACATTGTCTCGATGATACATACGCCCGTTCTGCTGAACAATTCCGGCCAGAACGGTAATTTGCTTGGTTGGTGGTCTGCCGCCGCGAGGCATAAAACATCCTCCTTCTTCCGCAACATATATTTTGCGACTTGCCCCATGTGCAAGTCACATGTTACGCGAAATTGACAACGAGCATGTCTTGATTTTACCAGCTATTGACAGTAAAGTCAAGAATGGTACGATAGCGCCAGCACATTCCAACATTTAGGAGTAACACATATGGGATCCCAGAATATTCTGTATCAAAGCGCTTCGGTGTTTTCCCTCGTAACAACACCAGAACCGGTGCGTTTGGAGCGAGAGATATTGGTAATTATCGACAAGGGAAGCAAAAAGAAAAAATGGCCGGGGGGTGGTGTAGAAGGTGAAGATCTTGATGCCGCCGCAGGCATCGAATTGCTTGAAGAAACAGGACTGCGCGGGTTTAGAAGAGAAGCAGTACTTGTTGAAACGCATAAGATTTCGCAGGAAAACGCGAATGAAATTCATAAAGATATATTTTTTCTTAGCTGTCCGATTGCAAAAAGCGAACCCACACCGGGTGAAGACATTGCCTATGCCGCGTGGGAACCGGTCAGCGATGTAATGAGGCAAGTCCAAAAACGCGGATTCGTGCCAAACCACGCTTCGGCATTTATTTGGTGGCTGGTAAGAGACGAATTTCTAAAAACCGGAAATCGGAATCTTTTGTATCATGTTTTGTCTGATAATAATTCGCTTTCAATCGGCATACGGCAATCCACTCTTATTCTTTGTTTTGCCCACACCTGTGCTGAATGTGCTGAAGGACGCAAGAGCGGAGGTATGGTTACCCCCGCAGTTTTTGGCCAAAACTACCGTTTTAGAACAGAAGAAAAAATTGATAAAATAGACGGCAAAATCTATTTCATTATCTATTCAGGCAACAGGTTTGATGATTTTGTGTTATTCCAACCTACGCGTACAGAGGGAGTATTCCTCCTTCCGCGGCGCATCCTAGAAAAACCGCTCGGTGTCGAGGATGTTCCACACTACGCCGCAAAAAATTTCGGCGGGGAGTTCACCATCATCGGATGTAAAAAAATTGGAGTCGTAGCACACGAGCATGTAGTTGTTCTGCGCTTGCATTCTTCGCTGGAGGGGGTTCATCTCACACCAGTATGCGTGAGCAAGCCGCCGCACCTGAATTTTGCCATGTCTCCGGAAACGTGGCAGGCGTTCAATGCCGCCGTTCCTTTGCTGGAGGCATATAGCTTTGCTATGGACGGAGAGAATCATATGGCCGCGGTAAATCGCCTTTGGAAATCGAGTTGGCGTGACCGTGTGCCAAAATATATTCCTCGTGAAGAAGGATCTGTTGCCGAATAGCCTTTGAAGTGATTCCGATATGTCGGGACGATGCAAATACTCACACAAATTTCGCGGCCTAGTTATTTTCATGCCTATAAAAACACCATCCCGCTTTACCGGGATGGTTTTATTTTTGCATAACAGGTTCTCCTAACTTTTCCTTCAAATATTCCGCAAGGTCTTCTTTAAACGAAAGCGTCTCCCGCACAACTATCTCCTCAAAATTCGGCACGTTTGCTTGTATAAACGCAGTGCGCTCTTCCGGCGTATGCGGCGTGTCGAAAAGATCCGCAAATTCTTTTGCTTTCTCTTCCGACAGTTCGGAAGCGATTGATGAAGCAACATCCGCCAAAATCTCTTCGCCGAATGTCCGGCTTAACTTCTCTTTTTCCATAAACGGCATATTCTGCAGTCCGGGAAGAGAAAAAATATTGAGTTCGAAAAGTTGCTGGATATTCATGGCTTATAGCTTAGTCGCTTCTTTTCCGAAATTTTTAAATATATCTCCGATCGTCTTGGCGCTAAAAGGCTCTTTCAAAGTCTTTTTTGCCGCTTCTTTTTGTTTAGGATACTGATTCGCAATTTTTGCAATCGGCCACGAAAAGAGCAAAATTCCAATCGCTTTTAAGGTTGTTTTTTCTTCATCGGTTATAAGCACACGCGCCTCTTCTTTCGACATTGGTGTAGTGCCGATAATTTTTCCCGCTTCTTTCAATTTCTCCCGATAGACAAAATTATCCCTTTGCGCCAGTATCGGACTGCGGATGATGTCCCAGAAAGTAATACCTTCTTTGGCTTCAAGTTTTTGCTTAAGTTTATCCGCTTCGCCCGCTGTTTCGAGCTCTTTCGCCTCGTATTTCAAGCGTTTCTTCCGTATATTCTGAATATGCTTTGCCCTTTTCCATGCTTCGGGTTCTTTATTTCTCGTTTTCAAAAATTCATAGAGCATATTGAGCGCAAATTCGTCAGGACTCATGTTTTTATAGTCTATAGGTAATTCTTTTCGCACTCGCTTTGGTGGTGATTCCATATGGGCAGTATAGAGAAAAATTGAAAAGCGATCAACCGTTGCCGGTTGATCGCTTACTTACTTTTACATCCTGTGCCACGAACTTATCCAATACGCGGCATTTGTTATCTTTCTTTTTGCCCACTCGAGCATCCTAGGCACCAAGGGGTTCTCCTTGTAAGGAGCCTTGATACTCTCGATCATTTTTTTAGCGGCTTCAGGTTCGCCGCGCTTTATGGCGCTCTCCGCCTGGGACAAGCGTCTATTTATACTATTCCCTTCCGCAACTATCAATTCCTTTTGCACGCGGTCGAATTCTCGTTGTTGCAGGGCAAGAGGTTTTACATGATAAAATCCCAGCTCATGGCGCAAGTCGCGGCCAAAGAGGTGCATGGACGTAGCAGGCGAAAGCGCCACGCATCCGGCCCATACCACCAGCACCGCTTGCAAAGTAAACGCTCCAACCCTCCCGATGCCGACGCCTTTATCCCAAACCACTGCCATCAGCATCCATCCTACTCCGCCCATCACGATCACCAGCAGAAACTCCATCGGTGATGTGATGCCGATAAAAACTCCGACTTCGCCAATAACATAGAGCCAGACGACCAAACTGAAATACTGCTCTATGAGATAACGCAGTCGATATGCCGGCGTCTTTTTCCAAATAAATCGGTTCAGAATGGTGGCAAGAAACGACCCGCCCAATCCAAGGACCAGAAGCGCAGGCAATCCGAGAAACAAAATTCCGACCGCCATGACCCATTGCCCCCACACCGGAGCGTCAAACATGCCATAATAGTCAGCGATACCGGCGAGACACTCCACCGCTGAAATTCCTAGCAAAACAAATCCAATAATGGGGTGTCTCCAGTAAAACGCCGCCACCGACAACCCAAAAACAGCTAACCCCGCAAGGTGCACTGTGGCTGGAATGCCGTCTATGCAAGCATGTACCAGAAAAATCCCAAGCAGTGTCCCGATAATAGGAGCAATAATGCCGGACGAAGCAAGAATTATCACCCCAGCCTTGATCCATATCATCGTCCGCTCAAACGGACGGAATCCATCGTCCTTTCCGCTTAACCAATAGATCATACGGTCGGCAAAAGCTTCCATAGAAATCTCGCGCGCGGTTTTCACCGGCGGAGATGCGATATTTTGCTTATGCAGAACTGGCATGTCGTCCCCCTAACTCTTTCTGACACCGTTTTTGTCAATCGAGTATCCCGCTATCGCATACAAGAGCCGGGTACCCAAACCATATGTTTTTACTCTTTTAGATTGTGCTTCCGAGTGCCTGGCATATCGATCTATGAAGATCGTCCCGATCTCCTGACCTTTCAATTCAGGGTCTAATTTCGGCAAAGCGCGCACAAATTGGTTTTTTTGTGCAGTCGTTAATGCCAAAAAGATCCCAAGCCGACTGGAATCGGTAAGCAGACACGTCTCTACTTTTTTCCGATCTTCCGGCGTCAGCTTGGCAAACCAGCCGATAAACTTCCCGATGCGGCCGTCTCCGGTTGCGAATTTTTTATCAAGCACCGCAAGAAGTTCAGCAGGCAACGGTGTCGTCGCCATTGCATGCCCCCGTCCCATTCCTTTTTTCATTCTCAACGCATGCGCCGGATTTGCTGTGCCAGCGATTGGCATGCCCCTCGCATCCACTTCCAAAATCTTTTGGATTTCTCGGGGAATTACCTCCAGCAGATCTATGGACGCTTTTATCCACGGATGCTGGTTCATTTGTTCTTTTATTTCCCCGATTGCAATAGAGAGAACACTTACCATCAACCCGGGACTGATGTTGAATAAATCCCGCAACAAGGGAATTTTGAGCAAACTTTCGAGATTCTGCTCAAGAATTGCCTCAAGATGCGGCTTTGCCGCATTTAACACACGTTCAAATGCCTTACTTTTATCTATCGGCATACATTCCTCCCCTTCTCTCTCAGATTCCATGCAAAATAAGTGAAAGCACCAATTATCGACCCTACGAAATCCACGGTCAAATCCTGCACAAGGTTCCAGTAAGACGTATCTTGTGCATAAATAGGCAACATGCCAAACATCTCGACAGCCTCAAGTAACGCACCGAGCAGTAATCCGCACGCCACCATCACCACAAATCGAGGCAAAACGCTACCAACTCTGAACATTAGTGAAAAACGCTCCAGCACAAACCCACACAGTAAAGCGGACAACTGCCCGCCCCACCCATGTATCGCCACATCTAGCCAAAACGGTTTCGGAGATAGTGAGTCTCCGAGAGAATAATTCACCAAAAACAACACCCAAATCAAGCCAAACACGACCAATATTTTCACACAGCACCTCTTTCTTTTTCAACGAACATTACCCATAGTAATACACTAAATTTGCTCAAATGTCAAAAAATAAAAACAGCCTGCTCGCGCGGGCTGTTTTTATTCCTTCACTTCTTCTTTTTTCTCTCTCACCACCCCCAAACTCATCCTGTGATCCTTTGGATCAATCAAAAGCACTTTAAATTCATACTCCTTGCCCAGTTCTATTTCTTCCTTCATCTTTGCCTCCGTCCCGAATTCCGAGATATGCACTAACCCTTGTATCTGCGAATCGAGCGAGATAAACGCGCCGTAGGGATTGAACTTAGTCACTTTTCCTTTAATCAAATCGCCTTTTTTAAATTGTTCTGCAAATTTTGTCCATGGATCTTCTTTTAGCTGTTTCAGCGAAAGTGATACTTTGTCACCCTGCACATCAATAATTTTAGCTTGCATTTTGTCGCCCACCTTCAAAACCTCGCGCGGGTTTTCGATCAATGTCCAATCAATTTCAGAAATATGGATAAGTCCCTCAAGTCCTGCACCGTCGAACTTCAAAAATGCTCCGAAATCCACTACACCGGTAATCTCTCCTTCCACCGTATCTCCCACTTTATATTTCCCCAACGCCTTGCCAAGCTCTTCCGAAGTTTGCCCTTTTTCGGTGAAAATAAGTTTTTGCTCAATCGGATTTACATCCAAAATTTTGACTTTCATCGGTTTTCCGACCAGTTTCTGCAGTTCCTGGAATATTTTTTCTTTGTCCCCTCCCTCTACACGGGGATAATTGGCCTGAGAAAGCTGGGATGCAGGCAGAAAACCCTTCACACCCTTGGCTTCAAGCAAAAGTCCGCCGCGGTTGGCCTCAAGCACTGGAAGCTCGAGCACATCGCCCGCTTCCGCCATTTTTTTGAGTTCCGCCCACGATTGGTCAGCTCCGGCTTGTTTAAGCGAAAGCTCCACATAGCCTTCTTCGTTGTCGAATTCCACTACTTTTCCGCTAATCTGATCTCCGGGCGCTAATTTCTTGACCATATCATTTGCCGCGCGAAATTCACGGCCAAACACAATACCCGTTCCATGCATACCCAAATCCACAAAAAGCTCCGCACCCTTGCGTTCGATCACCGCACCTTGCACCACCTCGCCGATTTTCGGAACAGAAAATCCTCCCTTTTTCAAAAGGAGTTCCATGGGATGCTTCGGTTTGAGAAGAGAGGCGGCTTTGCGATCGGCAAGCGCCGCGTCGCCGATGTTTGCGGCTTCCTCTTCTTTTTCATCGTGTTCTTCCCGCATAGACATTACAGGTGAGTATAGGAGAACAAAGAAAATTCGTCAATAGACCTGTCCTC
>JACOYX010000008.1 GCA_016181585.1 Candidatus Sungiibacteriota bacterium
GTATTGTGAAAAATTTGAAGCATATACGGCGTATATGTTGAAAATTTTTCGCTTGCGTCACAGCCAAAATATGGAAATTGCGGAAGAATATTATTAAACAACAGATCTATTATCGCAGTTGTAGTAGAGAGGGTCAATACGGCGTTATGCACACACTTGAGTTTTTACGGAAAATAGAGTATAAATTAAGGGATAAAAATACGGGCGTTTAGCGAAGCGGATGAGACGCGCTGCGTTTCATGGAGTTCTACATTTAAATCTCAAAATCATGGCGGGCGCTTAGCTCAGTGGTAGAGCGACTGTTTTACACACAGTAGGTCCAAGGTTCGATCCCTTGAGCGCCCAAATTATGGGTCTGTTGCTGAAATCTCCTTTTGGTTGCAATTTCATAATTTCGCTTCAAAGATAATTCGGCAACAGACCCCTTACATAAAAACTCGGAACAATCCGAGTTTTTTGATTCCCTACGTTACATTAAAAAGCCTTTATCGCTTCTTTTGCCCCTTGCGGCACCGCGCCTTTCACAATACCGCTAAATATATCCCAAATATAATATGTTTCGGTATTGCCGATCACTGCGCGTCCGGAGACAAACGGCTTCCAAAGTTTTCCATCGCGAAAGACGGCAATAAGTTTTAAATCATACCCTTCTGTGGTAACGATCAATTCAAAAATTTCCGGTAAGGTGAGACCAAAGCTTGCGCTTGGCTGAATAGATGCATATGGCAAAGCCCAGCCGTTATAGAGTGCGCACTCAGCAGAAATTTCATTTGCCACTACTGCCGGCGCGAGAGGTTGTATACACCCCCGCACATACGACACTATATCGTTTGCATCCAACTGGGTTAATTCTGCCGTTTTCCCCCGCTCGACTTTCATGACCGCAAATAATTCCGTTTCACTCATTCCCTGTTTCAGTAAACCGGAACGCTCACTAAATTCTTGAGGACTTTCATAGAGCATCGGATTCTTTTCTATACGATGAAGCTTGAAAGCGCAACCAGACAAAAAAACAGCGCACAAAACTGCGACGCCTACGGTTTTCATACGTTCACCTGCAAAAGTAAATGTTCTGCCATAAAAATATCATTTATTCGAATAAACCGCAAAATTGTTATCCACAACACAAATTTGTTCGCTGTATATTGAATTTTTGTCGGAAACGTGATAAAATTTTTAAATCATCGAGACGCCATCTGAATAGCCTTTATGCAGTTAGTTGATAATAAAGGGGCTCTTCAAACTTGATGGAGGCGCGGCAGAGTGGACTGAAAGCCAATTGCTTGGCTTTCAGCGGATTGCATACTTTTGAACCATCCAAAACGGAGGGGTGCCTGAGCGGACGAAAGGGATGGTCTCGAAAACCATTAAGGGCGCAAGCTCTTCGTGAGTTCGAATCTCACCCCCTCCGTTTTGGATGTTTAATAGCAATCCGGGATTTTGCCATCAAAAACAAAATAGCGCCGCACTCGAAATGCGGTTGGGGAGCAATCCCCTCGGATGTTCGAATCCTCCCGCCTCCGAAGGAGCGAAGTTCCGCAACACAAACATATAATCTATGAATTGGATTCTTGCCCATCAATTTTATATCCTGCTTGCCATATATATTCTCGGATCAACAATCCTAGTCCGCTCTCTCTACCGCCTCAACAAAAAAGTAACCATGCTTCTTGGCGGCGCCAAAGAAAACGAGGCGTATCAGATAATCCACCGCGTCATTGAAATAGAAGAAAAATTGCGCCACATCGAGCCGCAACTTAAAGAAGCGGAGAAAACCGCGAAAACCAGCATCCAAAAAATCGGCTTCCTGCGGTTTAATCCTTTTGAAGGCACCGGCGGCGACAACAGCTTCGTAATGGCGCTCCTCGATAAAAAAAATGATGGCGTGCTGGTATCTTCCCTCTACCTGCGCGATGGCATGCGCATATATGGAAAAAAAGTTGATCAGGGCAAAACGCGTTATCCCCTGCTTGATGAGGAAAAAAAAGTGCTCGAGGAAACGATAAGAAATGAAAAATAAAAATGTAAAATTTATGTATCGCTTCGCGATTTATTTGTATAAATTAGTCCCGACAGGTCGGGACACCACAATTTTTCATTTTTTTGGATTTGATTAAGTTCATTAGAGCAATTAGAATAATTAGAAATTCAAATGAAAGATGCTGTATTGCAACAAGAAAAAATAATTCGCCCCCCCATCATCGTCGTCATGGGGCATATTGATCATGGAAAAACAACCATCCTTGATTGGTACCGCAAATCAAAAATCGCCGAAGGAGAAACCGGCGGCATTACCCAGCACATCGGCGCATACAGTGTTGAGCATGACGGCAAAACCATCACGTTCATCGATACGCCGGGACACGAAGCATTTTCAAAAATGCGCTCGCGTGGCGCCAAAGTCGCCGATATAGCCATTCTGGTGATCGCGGCAGATGAGGGGATAAAACCGCAAACCAAGGAAGCCATTAAGATTATTCAAGAACACCAATTGCCTTTTATTGTGGCACTCAATAAAATTGACCGGCCGGAAGCCAACCCCGAGCGCGTCAAGCAAGAGCTTGCCAAAGAAGGCATTTTAGTCGAGGGTTACGGCGGCAGTGTGCCCGCAGTTGAGATTTCCGCAAAAACCGGCTTGCATATGGATGACATGCTTGAAACCTTGTCGCTTCTTGCCGAACTTGAGGAGCTTAATGCCGATCTCCGTGCGCCCGCCGAAGGAGTGGTAGTCGAATCGCACCTTGATTCAAAGCGCGGCATTACGAGCACATTTCTCATACAAAACGGCACGCTCGCCAAGAAGAATATTCTGGTCATTGGAAAAAATATTGAAACAATCAAGATTTTTGAGGACTTCCGCGGCAAACCGATTGAATCCGCCGGTCCGTCGGCGCCGGTACGGGTTATCGGACTTATTGAAACCCCTATCGTCGGCGACAACTTCCACGCATTCGCAAACAAAAGCGCCGCGGAGGCTTTTATCGCATCACTTCCCGAAGACACAAAAAGCAGAGCCGCCAATAGCATCGCGGGCGAAGGTGTGATCGTATTCAATATCGTATTAAAAGCCGACGTATCGGGTTCAGAAGAAGTATTACAGGAATCGCTCAAGAAGTTTGAAAGCGAAAAATTAAAAATCAATATTCTTTCATCGGGCATCGGCAATATAAACGAAACAGACGTGAAGCTTGCCATGGCGACCAAGCTTGTGACGGTAGTTGGATTTCGCGTCAAAACCGATGCCTCTGCCCGAGAACTTGCCCGTATCGGAAATATTCATATTATCAGCGGAGATATTATCTACGAACTGCTAGATCGCGTAAAAACCGATTTGGTAGCCCTGCTCCCATCCATTGTCCGGCGCGTTGATTTGGGCGTTGCCAAAATACTTAAAATATTCAAACAGGAAACCAACGACCAGATTGTCGGAGGGCGCATAGAACAGGGCATTTTGAAAAGAGGATGTTTTGCAGAAATTAAAAGAAATAAAATCGTCATCGGCAAAGGAACGGTAAAAGAACTCCAGCAAAATAAAAATACCGTGGATCAGGTGGAAAAAGGCCTTGAGTTCGGAGCGATGTTTGCTTCCAAAACCCCGCTTGAACCTGGCGACGTGCTGGATTTATATCAGGAAGAAGTTATAAAACAGACCCTATGAAAATGCAAAATTTAAAAATAAAAATGAAAAACTATGCTATTCCGGCAAACCGGAATGGATTTATAATTTTAACATTTTACATTGTCGCTTTTCATTTTTATTTTTAAATTTTTATTTTGAAAAATGCCCTCTCCCCTGCGCCGCGAAAAATTAAGCATGCTCTTCCGCGAAGAGCTTGCCAAAATCATTGACCGTGAACTCGATTTCCCCGAGGGTAATTTGGTTACTATTACCAAAATCACTATTTCCGAGGATGGCTACTACGCCACGGTATTCCTCTCGATCCTCGGCTCCTCGCCCAGAGAAACACTGGAAATCCTCACCAAAAACATATATCATATTCAGCAGATACTCAACAGCCGCGTGCGAATGCGCCCTGTACCGCGCATCTCCTTTGCGCTCGATCGCGAAGAATTCAGCCGCGAAACGGTGGAAAAAAGAATTGCGGAGTTAAAAAGAAAAAAGGAGTTATAACATACATTACGGCGTGGTAGCCAAGAGGTAAGGCAGGGGTCTGCAAAACCCCTATGCGAGGGTTCGAATCCCTCCCACGCCTCGCCAAAAGCTGGGGTGGTGGAACTGGTATACACGAGGGACTTAAAATCCCTTGCTCGCAAGGGCTTGCGGGTTCGACTCCCGCCCCCAGCATTTAATTTAAAAAACACGAAGCAAGGTTTCGTGTTTTTTTATTTAACCGTATTATGCCGCGGCGCGGGGCAGTTTATCAATATTCAAGCGGTCATGAAGTAACCGTTTTTTTCCTCTCGCAAACGGTCGTATCTTTATTTTATCGGCGCTAGTGAGCATATTGCTTCTTTTTTTCTCTGTGAATATCTTCCCCATTCGTACCAGCCCTCTCCGCAGATAATTTGAATCAATATCCAAGTTTTCGCATATTTTTTCGAAAGAAAATGGCCACGAATCATCCTTGGACAAAAACCACGCACACGATTCCCGCGATTGACGTTCTGCTATTTTACCTTCAGAGAAAAATCCATTTTGAAACTCTAGAACAGCTTGCTCAAGCACTGCGTAACACAGCGCGTGCTCCGGCCGGTTATGCGGCTTCCTCGTGTCGTAAATTTGCACCGGAAGCACTCCAGCCTCCCAGGCGCTTAATGCGGAATCCGCTTGATACCCGCCATCAAAAAAAGTAAAAAAATGCACAGCCCGTCTTTTCGGTGAACCCTCATTTGGCATATAGTTCCCCTTATTAAAAATCTATAGGTATGTAACCATTTTTAAGAAAAAAAGTCAAAGAATAGGAGGGTGGTTTGGTGAATAATAGTTTGTAAGGTGTCGAGCTTCGGCAAGGCAAGTGTTTTTCTACTGGCTCCCGATTTGTCCAAAAGTAAAGCGATTGGTTACAAAGCACAGTCCTTTAGGATTCTTTTGCGGTTTTTCAATGCACTTTAGTAGAACAGGTTAGAACCTCCGTTTCGGTGGTTTTCGATTCTCTAGATAGAAATTTAGCACGCTTCAGAAGCGTGGTGAGATGCTGAGAGAAAGCAAAACCTAATATTTTTGATGGTATACCCTTCGGAAATATGCACAACGCACATAAAGTACATTTTGTTTTTTATCATAAACCCTGTGCTTTAAGAACTTTCTCTCTTTCATTACCACACCACTCAGTTCCTTTCGCATCTAAATCTTCAAGGCTATTCGAGAAGCGCATAACACATTTATAATCTCCAAACAAGCGTGGGCGGATCCCCGCCATAGCGCCCACCATACGCATTACTGTTTTTTGTATTCTTTCTTGAACTAAATTACCATCAATATTGGGGTCAAAAACCATCTGTTCGCCTTGAACTTTATATTGAAGATAGAGCGTTGTAAAAATTCCTACTTTTTTCTTAGTGCTTGAAAATACAAAATTAAGATCTGGGGTAAATAGAGCAAATGGTGTTATTCCGATAATATTTTCAGATTGAGTGTAGGGCAACTTGTTCAATTCCTGCAAAAGGATAACCGCATTATATTGATTGCGTTCCACATCAAACGCGCCTTGCGGAATATTCATGGTTTCTTCTATTGAAGTCGTAATGCTGGGGAACTCCTCATTTAGGATTTGCTGTAATTGCTCAACCGAACCAGTTGCTGAGTTACCAACCGGCACTATGTGAATCACATTTATAGATTTTACTTTAGAAAAAGGGAAGCCAAATATAGTGAAGTAGCCAACTCCTATGACAAAAGCTAACCCAAGGAAGACTCTTTTGATAGAAAAGGAAGTAAAAAAATTCGTTTGCATAGTATTAATATATCATCTTTGCACTGTTTTGGTTATAACCTCCGCAAAATCATTAAAATACCGTTTAGTTTTCAGAATAAATGACATCTTGAGTTTTAGAGAGTTCTCTTTCCCTGTCGTCAAAATAGCCCATGTTAGAACCTCCAAAAACAATGATCTAGAAATGGTCTAAGCGCCAGAGAAGCGCTCAAACTGAAATTTGGTGCGGCCAGCGGTAATCGAAACCGCGTCCCGTGCTTGGCAAGCACGTGTAATAGCCACTATACCATGGCCGCGTAATTGAATTTTGGTGGGTTTTTAGAAAATAAGTTTATCCACTGCATCATTTTTTCCGTTATTCAATTGTGGAAAACTGGTGCCGAGGGGGAGAATCGAACTCCCTACGCCAGCCTCTTCCTATTTATTGGACTATATCATCTTCCTTTTTGTAAGGAAGCTAGGCGCTTCCCACCCCATATTTTTACGAGGCAGTACTCCCCAAAGGGATAGTCTCTACACCTTTTCCGATAAAATCGGAACTTGGCTCGGGATTATTTCCAGCAATGGAACCTTCCCCGAATTCACCTAGTTGTTCAATCTGCATTACTGCAGAAGGCCCCGAAGCATCAGGGCTGCGCTCTACCAATGAGCTACCTCGGCTTATTTCATAATTTACCGCATTTTATTTGAAATTTCAAGACTGTTTGGATTTCTTATATAAAAGCAAAACCCCCGCAACCCCTCCCAATAAATCCATCACCAAGTCACCCAAAACATCATCTATATTCGGCTGGTTGCGGGGGAATGCGTACCACTGGCTCAACACACGGTCGGCGATCCACTCAAAAAATTCCCATCCCACCCCGATGAGTGCAACCACCCCTAACACCAAAATCCATGTGTAAAAAAAGGACCTGCCAGATACTTCCTTCCCAAACACGAGCCATGCCCACATCCCAACCACAAGCCCTCCCCAGAAATGCATCGGGATATCAATCCAAAAAAGCTTTGGCATATAATAGAGCCCCGAGAGAAGGAGTAGTGCGTTGACTAAAAATAACAACAACGTGAATAATTCCCACCAATCCGTCGCACGCGATTCTTCAAGCAAGACTAAATCGCGCCGCATAAAAAGAAGCGTGACTGCAAGTGTTACAAGTATAAAAATCCCCGCGCTCCCGCGGCCTGTATATAATGCGGCAAGAGCGACAAACAATGTTGCCGCTCGTATTGCATGGGAAAATAATTTAAAATAATTGCTCGCCATTTATTATCTGAATTCGTACATAATCGTAACGTTCGAAATGATTTCCTGCTCGCCCGCGCTCACTTCAGGTGTAGCAACATCCCCGCCGCCCGTCCCGCCACCAATACCCGCCTTCGCGCTATAAGCAAAAATAGGATACCCTCCTCCAGACTCGGAGAAACCTGTAATGCGCTTTAATTTTACCCCCATATCGCGAGCAATAGTTTCCGCTTTCATTTTTGCATCTTCAATTGCTTTTTTCCGCGCTTCGGCGTGCACCGCCTCGGGTTTGTCGAAGGTAAAGTTGATTGAGCCCACTTCATTGGCACCGCTTGAAACTATCCCCTCAAGCAAGTCATCTACCAAATCCAAATTGCGGATTTTTATTTCGATCGTGTGCCGTACATCGTAGGATGCAATTTCCGGCGTCTTTGCCGAACTGCGCACCGAACAAGGTGCACCGGGATAACAAGGCGGTTCGGGATAGGTATACTGCGGATATACGGAATATCCGACTGTTTTTATATCCCTCTCCTCAACGCCTTTGCTTTTCAAAAATGCCATCACCGCATTTGAGCGCTTGGTATTTTCTGCTTGTGCATCCCCTACTTTCTTAGCCTGCGTAAGAACGCTTGCGTTAAAAAGGGCAATGTCCGGCTTCACCGCAACTTTGCCTTCGCCGGTAACGCTCAACTGCCGTATCTCCTGCACGCCACGAATGTTTTGCGCAGATACAAAATACCAATACGCAAAAGCAAACGAACTCAACACAAGCCCGAGCAAAAGAGGCAAAGTCGCCCACCCAAGATATCGTCTTAATTCGGGCCCATCCGACTGCATTGATGTAAACGCCATAAAAAATAATGTTAGCTTATAATTAATCTTTACCTATGAGACGCGACAAGAGGAGAAAACATACAAGAGCCGCTTAATAACCGCCCCTATAATGAGCTCCCTCGCGCAAAGTGTATAGTTACAGCACCACAAGTTACTTATGGTGGGTTTGGTTGAAGAAATCCGAACCTTTTTTGAACGGAATTGATTGCGCGCTTCGCGCGCCAAACTGAACACTCGGGCGGGCAAAAAGGAAGGGGGTTGGGGGAAAGGAATTTTTGCCCGCCCTCGCTTTCCGCCGCCGAAAAACATTTCAAATATACCAAAGAATAAACAGTACATAAATTAGAATCGCCGCGAAACCAATGAATAAAACTCCCGCGATTTTTCTATAATAATGCTTTCCATCAGCCTTAGTTTTAAAAAAATTTTATGCCGCCAAAAATAAAGAGAAAAATGGCCAATAAGAAAGCGGTGATACCCCTGTAGTCTAAGAAAAAAGCCATCCAATAAAAACTAGCACAGTGAGAGAATAAATGATAAAAACAACGATATGGTCTCCAATAAAATATACAAAAGGGGTGAAAAGCAGAAAAATAGACAGAAATGCAAGCGCCGCAACAATTCTTATGAGCGTTCTTATTGTAAGGAATTTCTCGGAGCTTGAATCTTGTTGGATTATTTGTGTTGGGAATTTAACTGTAATTAATAACCTGATCCCAATTTCAAATCTTCAAATCTTTTGCCATCTAGGTAGTAACTTGCATATTTCAAAAACCCAACCCAAACAAGAGCCTTTCTTTCATTCTTGTCCTCAACGACCAAATAAGTTTTTGAAGGTGCGCCAATGAATCCATCCCCTTCTATTAAAGGCTTGTTACGAAAGTAATTCACTATAACAAATCTTTCATTTTGCGGAATATCAGATAGCTGCTTATCTCTGGGGCTTGCATCGCTCCACCAAATTTCACGCCCAACACTCTTAGATATTACACATGATGATGAACGCACAAATGACAGATCCTCAACGTATACCATGGGCGAATTCCATATGATCTCTGCCCCTTCAAGTGATTGAGGTAAGACGAGCTCTTGTTTCAAATCCGAGCATTTTTGCCCCATAAAGATACTAACAAGAACAAGAACCCCTACGCCACCGAAAAGAAAAGCTTTTACAACATAACTTAAGCGTTCTGAGCGTACTAAAATCCACAACACTATCCCAGAAAATATTCCCGCAACTCCCCAAATAAAAAACTGCAGTCTGCCTGCCACAAATTCCGATGATATTGTAAATCCGAGTCCAGATATAAGAAAACCGGCCAGCATTAATGGAATCGAAAGTATAAGAAGTAAGTACCTTATGGCATTTTTTGTTGGAGCCATATTTTAAATTATAACATTATTTTGTTAAAAAAATATTACCATCCTATCAGTTCATCAAAACTAATCCCAAGGGCTTTCACAATTTTCCTCAAGGTATCCAAAGTGGGATTTTGATTTTTTCCTCCCTCAAGTGAATTTTGCGCGGGAGAGGACTCGAACCTCCATGGGGTTACCCCCGCTACCACCTCAAGGTAGTGCGTCTGCCGTTTCGCCACCCGCGCATAATGTTCGTATTATACACAAGACGCCTAATATTATCAATCATGAATAAGAGCTACTGTGCGATAAAAAACCGCCCGACAATCGGGGGTTTTATTTTTCTTCCGCTTTTTCTTCAGCCGGAGCTTCTTTTTCTTTTGGCGGGCGTTCGTTGATGATCGCTTTCATTTTGCGGCGCACTTCGCGAGCCGCTTTATCGCGAATATAATAAAGTTTTGCGCGACGCACGTTGGCACGGCGCAATACCTCTATTTTAGTAGTCAAAGGAGAATGCAAAGGGAAAATCCGCTCAACACCAATACCATCCACCACCCGGCGCACAGTAAAAGTCGCGGAAATGCCGGTTCCGTGTTTTCGCGCAATCACAATACCCTCAAACGATGTCGAACGCTCTTTTTCCCCTTCTTTGATTTTCTGCGTTACTTTCACCGTATCCCCCGTTCTGAATTCAGGCATATTGGCACGCATATTCGCTTGTTCAATAGAAGTCGCTGGCATATTCACAGACTATATCAAAAAAGCTGTTTTTCTGCAAGAGCAAAGTCCTGCGGCAATTCAGCTTCAAAAGTAAACCGCCTCCCCTCAGGATAGCTAAACGAAAGCGAAGAAGCATGCAAGAGTTGACGCGAGCATCCTTCCGGACAGCAAACATTTTTCCCGCCATAGAGCGAATCACAAGCTATCGGATGGCCAATCGTTTTCATATGCACGCGAATTTGATGCATCCTGCCGGTTTTCGGCTTAAGTTCCACAAGCGAATACTGATCCGACAATTTCAGCACAGAATAAAGGGTTACCGCCTCCCGCGCTCCTCGTATCCGATTACTCCCCTGCACTGCGCCGCGCTTTAAGGGGTTATTCACCGATCGCCCGATAGCATAAGAAATAATACCTTCTTTATTTTTCACCCTGCCGCACACAATCGCCCAATATGTCTTCTCCACCTGCCGCGTTTGAAAAAGCGTTTTAAGCGCTAAAAATGCCGCCTGATTGCGCGCCACAACCATAACACCCGAAGTATTTTTATCAAGCCGATGCACAATACCCGGACGGTGCTCCGGATCATCTCCCACCGTCTTCACTTCAGGAAACGCATCCAAAAGAAAATCCACGAGCGTGGATTCTTGTTCTCCTTTTTTTTCTTTATGCGGATCAAGCGATCCATGCACCGAAATTCCGGGAGGTTTATTGACGATAATCAGATTTTCATCTGAATATATAATCTCAATGTGTGCCGACATCGGAAGACCGAATATTATTTAATCTTGCTAAAATAGTTCGCCCGCACGAGGATAAAGCGAAGCATGCCTTGTGTAAGGTGGCGTACAATAAGCGCTAAAAGCACCGCGAAACCAAGCGCCAGTATTTTAGTGAGCACCGGAGCGTTGGTAAATGCGGAGATGACAAACGAGAGAATCCCGCTCGGGTTATTGAAGAGCACATTGGTTCCGTTTTCAAAAATACGCTGTAAAAACACCGCTTGGCCAAGTTGATACAGCACTGCGGCAATTACGGCAATTTCAAGAAAAAGCACCGGCAAAAGCTTGCGGAAAAGCCAAACGCGGTAAATTTGGCGCATCATTTCGCCTCGAAAACGGGGCGCTCCTGCAATATTGGCTGGTGGTGTTGTGGTTTCCATACAAATATATTCTTCGAGCTTGTCCTAAACCCGTCCGGGACGGACTAGTGTCGAGAAAATTTCTTAATTTCAGAGGTATGTTATCAACAAACTCAAGCAATACTATATTATTTGATCATTTATCTTCCTAAACATACGTTTGGCGCGGAAAAGCCTCATTTTGAGCGTGGGAATCGAGATATTTTCTTCCTCCGCAATCTTTTGGTACGACTTGTCCTCCAGATAATACCGCCGCAAAACGCTTTGCAGGTGAGCTGGCATCTCTTGAAGCACTGCCTCCACTGAAGCTTTGGCATCGGCCGCAAATGCAATGCGCATCTCCCCAGGCTCTTCCTCCCCCCTTTGAAACATCGCAGGATCGTCGGAAAGCACTTCTCCCCGCTTCAACTTCCGGTAGTGGGTAATCGCCGTATTGATCGCCACTTTATACGCCCACGACTTAAACTCTATCCCCTCCATTTTTACAAATTTGTCGGCGTTTTTATATATTTTTACAAAGGCTTCCTGCACAATATCTTCCGCCTCCTCGCGGCTTTTCACCACACGCCACGCCGCACGCATCAAAGGCTCTTGATAGCGCTCCACAATCACTTCAAAAAGCGCGGGCTCTTTCAGCGATTCCCGCAAAATCTCTTCATCTTTTTTCCCTTCAATATCGAATGGGGCTTTTTCTCCGTCGTGAAGATAAGAGGACATAAAAAGCTATTCAATGTCAAAAACCGCATAGGTACCTATTAAAACTCATAATATGCATACATGGTTTCGAAATAATAGAAATACTATTGAATATTGAATAGCGTCTGCACCATACAATATTTTTACAAAATTTACAAGGACATCTTGGTCAACGCCGCTTTGCGGATAGCCTGTTTATAAAAATAAAAAGGGCGGTGAAGGCTTCCGTCACATGCACGGCCTTAGCCGCGAATTCTTCGAGCTCTCGGCCGTTGATCACATTTTTTCCACGGTAGGGAATATTATAAAAGCCAACGGGACTCCTTCTCCCCCGCGCTCCGCACGATTTGAATACAAATCGGCCTCACGCTCCTCCAAAGCCTGGGTTTTTAAAACGTGAAGCAGTTCACGTTTTAAAATACCCTTCGAGTCCCCTTCGTATATCCAGAATAAATATAAAACACCCGAAAATACGGGCGTTTTATATTTATTCGGAGCCGACGGGACTCGAACCCGCAACCTCATCCGTGACAGGGATGCGATCTAACCAATTGATCTACGGCTCCAATATATTTTTTATTACTTGATCTCCGAACCTATTTTCTCTCCCAAGACCAGTTTTTTCAGATTATCCTTCTTAAATACGTTGAATACTATTACCGGCACCTTATTCTCCATGGAAAGAGTGACTGCTGTCAAGTCCATCACGCGAAGGCCTTGTTGTACCAATTCGAGCGGATTGATTTCAGAAAGCAGTTTAGCGTCTTTTTTCAGTTTTGGATCGGCGGAATAAATCCCTTCCACGTTTGTTGCCTTGAGCAAAACATTCGCGTGTATCTCCGAAGCGCGTAGGGCAGATGCGGTATCGGTGGAAAAATACGGGCTTCCGGTACCCGCCGCAAAAATCACAATTCTTCCTTTTTCAAGATGGCGTATTGCCCTACGGCGGATGAATGGCTCCCCTATTTCCACCATGGTAATGGCGCTTAAAACGCGCGTAAAGAGCCCCAGTTTTTCAAACGTGCTTTGGAGTGCGAGAGCGTTGATCATCGTCCCGAGCATTCCCATATAGTCGGCGGTAGCGCGGTCGATGCCAATTTGGGAAAGTTTTTCCCCGCGGATAAAATTTCCTCCGCCGATCACTATAGCGATTTCACAGCCCAGATCGTGGATGGTTTTTACTTCTTTCGCGATATATTCAGCGGCTTCGATATCAATACCAAAAGCCCCTTTTCCACCCAGCGTTTCTCCGGAAAGCTTCAAAAGTATTCGTTTCCATGATGGTGTTTTTTCCATATTACGGAGACGGCTTAACATGTTTAAAAAATTCTATTTGCCGCAATCGTGCTTTTGCTTCTTTTAGCGTCTTATATGATCCGAACGATCTGCCGGTTTTTTCTGAAAACACCGCATATTTCCCTTTGATTTTTTTAATCATATAAAAATTACACCATCAAGACAGCGTGATTATCATTAATGCCTCCGGGTAGAGTCGAACCACCTTCTGGACGTTATGAGTGTCCCGTTCTAACCGTTGAACTACGGAGGCAAACACACTAAATACACTTATTATATAAAAATTACACTATTTGTAAATACTTAATTTACTTGATTTTATGTTATACGACCGAATAAAAATCCGGCAAATATGCGCGATAGCGCATATTTGCCGGATTTTTATTATTTAATTCCTCTTTGCCGCGCTATTGCCGCAACAGCCAAGATATCCAAACTGAATAAAATATCTTCAGGAAGATTGTGATAAAAATCCAGTAGCCCGTCTAGCGGCACCTCTATCACTTCCAAGTCTTCGGTATCGTCTCCCTCCACATGATCCGCCACTTTTTCCAAATCAGTTGCGATAAAAGTAAAGTTGAGATTGCGGGAAAGAGTGGCGCCACGCGGGCGCAAGGGTATGAAATTTTTTGCACGATACCCTGTTTCCTCAAGAAGCTCACGCTTTGCAGTCTCAAGCTCGTCTTCGCCTTTTTTGTCGATAAGTCCCGCAGGCATTTCGATAACATACTTTTCGATCGGCACGCGATAGTTTTTTATGAGAACGGCTTTTTGGTCGCGAGTTATGGGAAAAATAAATGCGGCATTGTGGCGCTCTACCCATTCCCAATATTTCGTATTGCCTGCTTTATCCAAAAATTCCGTTTGCCAGACGCTTATAAATTTGCCGACAAAAATTTTTGTTTTTTCTTTGATAACGAATTTGGCCATAAGATCACAATGAAAAACCGCCCGAGCGATTTTTCGTTAATATAACTATTAATCAAGTTTTAGGTTTCCGTATACTTTCTGCCCTGCGATGTGGGTGATAGTGTTGTATGAATCGCGTGCGACTTCCCACTCGCCTATGTGTGTCGCAAGGCCGTAGGTATTGCGGGTTATTTTGCGCGATCCGACATACTCCGGCTTTCCGTCATTGCCAAGATAGACTTTATCCCCCGCCCAATCGACGGGTACTCCTTCGGGATCGACATAAATTTTTGTTCCGTCTGCAATTTCAATGTATGACATGATGCGAAATTAACAATTAAGGCAGTGGAGAGGGTTGTGGAGAGAGCTCAGCTATATCTACAATGGATAGTTTTTTCAAATTCTCCAGAAAATCGCGCGTGCTGACGTTTGGCTTTAGCGTGACGCGGAACCACAAGGAAAGCCCGCCCGCTCCTAGTTTCTCCAGTTGTTCTGCGGATAAAGTAAAAATCGGGACAATGCTCAAGACTAAGTCTCGTTGCGTTTGCGGGAGCAGTGTTAATGGGTTATTTATCACCGTGCCTTCGCGGAATTTTACATCAACGGAGTTATTTGATGCGGGCGGAATGACAAAGACGGTATTGCCTGCGAGGTCAAAACGGGTACTGCCGCCAAAGGAAAAACCTGCTTTTATAACCCCATGTTCATTCATTCCTATGGTCGTATCAGTATCAATGCTTCCCTCATTCGTATGAACAGCGTTTGCCAACACTTGCACGCTCGCCTGGCTTCTTGTTTGCAGGCGCACAACCGGTGCAAAAATATAGGCGCTTTTTTCGGTGAGGTGCAGTGCTTTGCTGGCTTCAAAATCAAGAGTCATTGCAGAGTCTTTGCCGTTAATAACGACAATCTTTACATCTACGGAAAATGTGTTGGAGGGAAGCTTGGCAGGATATGCTTTGCCGTCTTTTATCACCTGCACGCCACCCATAGTAATCGTAACGCGGTTGTATGTCCCGGCGGCCACATTATTGCTGTCGGAAAAAAGCGCTATCATTGCTTTTTTATCTAGCGTCAAAAGATCGAATGTTTGCGGGTTCGCCGCAACGCGCGTCCATTGTCCGGAAGCGTTGCGTATGCTCATTTCGCTTATGGTAAGCCTTACTTCGCTTACCGATTCTATAGGCGCTGTTACGTCGGTGATGCCTATAACCAATCTTCCCTGATCTTTTGCGGGAGATTTGGGAATTTGCACCTGCGAGTTGCCCGGTGATGTTGTCTCCCGTGGTGATGCAGACGGTGAAGTGTTATTTCCCTGCACTGCCGGCGGAGGCAGAGGCTCTGGCTTCTCTCTCTCCTGCCAGAATAAAAAACTTCCGAGCAAGACAATAAAAATTATACCAAAAACGTAATAAATGTTTCGCATAAAATTTAGTATTTAATGTTTTTTATAAAATACCACAGCAAATATTGTTTGTCTACTTCTGCACTCTTTTACATTGAGAACGTATTAATTGCCAAATACGGCATGGTTTGCTAATCTGCATGTAGT
Organism: Candidatus Sungiibacteriota bacterium; assembly: GCA_016181585.1. Taxonomy (GTDB): domain Bacteria; phylum Patescibacteriota; class Minisyncoccia; order Sungbacterales; family HO2-52-23; genus JACOYX01. The sequence continues at coordinate 15,651 of JACOYX010000008.1, forward strand.
TCTCTAGAGAAGGAGATTCGAATATGGAAAGAGAACGGACGCTTTGTATTATTAAGCCGGACGCGGTTGGGCGAATACAAGAAATAAATAGAGTGTTATATGTAAATAGGCTCAATATTATAGCTCAAAAAGTACTCCTGCTTAGCCGCGGACAAGCCTGCATTTTTTATTCGGAAAATCAAGGGAAATATTTTTTCAATCGGCTTACGGAATTTATGTCGTCCGGCGTTATCGTGGCGCAAGTTTTGGAGGGAGACGGCGCAATCGGGAAATACAGAAAGCTTCTGGGCGATACTGATCCTGCAAAAGCAAAGAAAGGGACTCTGCGCAGTCTTTTTGGCACCGGCATGCCACAAAATGCGGTGCATGGCTCGGCGGACGCTGAAGCCGCATTGCAGGAGATCCATTTTTTCTTTAGCGAATTGGATATTTTAGAAGAGTACGAATGGCGAATGTGATATATGATATGCACTTGAAAAAACAAAGCAGGGTTAACACCCTGCTTTATATTTTCGCGATATATAAAATAAAACTCTAACAGAGTGAGAGTGCTAGACTAAAATAATTTTGGCTTTCGGTAGGAAAAATTCTTCCGCCTTTTCCGGCAAAACTTCCAAAAGTTTTGTGACACGCTTGTCCTCATCGCTCTGGATGTGGGCCGTGGTGATAAGGGAGAGTCCGAGGGTGATGGAAGTAAGTTCCGCTTTTTCCGCAATGCCCCGCAATTTATCTAAAAATTTCGGGCGCTCATTTATGGTAAACGATCGTTTATCGGGATTTCCGGATTTGCCGGATGCCTGGTCGAGCTCGTAGCGGAATTTTTTAAGCCACCATCCTTCTTCGGCTTCGTCTTTTATTCCCAGCAAGGCGAGCACCTTTTTCGCTTGATTATGTTTGCTTGATGTGCGGCATGTTGCGGCAATGTGCCGGCGAAGAATGTCTTTGTCAAACGGCAGATGTTCACAGTAGTCGCGCAATAATTCTTTGTAGATTCGCACGCTCCAGATCCATGCGTCGGTGTCCATAAATATAAACGAAGAAGAATATGCTTTTACATTCGGTAAATTTACCAATTCTCCAAGAGTGCGCCAATAGAGTTCCTCTAAATTTTTTGATTCCATTGTCAAAGTACTCCCCGCTGATAAAATCATAGCTCCTCTTTTGCAAACCCGCAATGGAAAATCGAACTGCAAACTATAAGATCTGTTGCTTAATAACAATTCAGGATCGAATTTTATTTGCGGTTGACAAAAGTGTATTTTTGTGTATTATTATTTCAGTACTCACTTTCCTAAATTCCAGATCGAGAAGGGAGACATATACATGCGGCGTATTGTATTTGTTAGCCTCTTTGCTTTGTTGTTGAGTGGGATAATTACCGGCCATTTTTATCGGGAAAATGCGTATCGCGCCGAACACTATAACCGCGAACTTATTCGTGCGGAGCTTCAAAATCTACCAAAGGAAGAAGGGAAATTACTTCCGCGCGATATACGCGATACAACCCCCGGCCAATTGTGGCTTTTAAATTATTTCGGAACCGAGGCATTTCTGGCTGATAAGCGATATCCCGAGCAAACGCTTACTCTTTATTTGCTTTTTGGACATACAAGAGAATTTAGCGATGTGCTGTACCAAAACGGCTATCAAAAGGTGGTTCCTGTGGTGTGGTATTTCTTCAATCAGGAAAAAGCGCACTCCTATGAATTGCGGGATTTGATTGCTCAGGGCATAACCGGTTTTATGGATAAAGGAGTTGGCGAGGCGCGGGAGAAAATCAAGGCGGCGTGGGAGAATCCGCTCACGCCGGACGAGCGGGCGTGGATTGCGATAAACCGCATTCTGCATACCAACGGAAATTATCTTGGCCAGTTTGTGATAGATGCGGCTGGCATCGCGCATAGATCGCAGACGAGTCGTTTTTTCGGCTCTATGAGAGAAGTAGTGGCGGGAGATATTGAGTCTCTTGAGTGGAAATACCGAAGCGGTGAAGAAATCGCCGCAAGCGATGTGTTATGGGCGGCGGCTGATATTGCATTTCTTGCGGCAATCGGCGCAAAAAGTCTGCATATATTGTACAAGACTGGCAAACTTGGCGCGACTGCCGGGAGAGCTGGCAAAGTTTCGCGGATGGCGCTTTTTGCGCCGCGCATGTCTGCGCGAATAGTAAAATACGGAACAATTGGGCTTGGCGCTTATTTGCTCTATAAACACCCCTCCGCATTTAATGCGGGTATCGGGGTTATTGCGGAATTTTTTGGTCTCCCCTATCCGCTGTTATGGCAATATCTTGTTTGGATCCTTCTTGCGTTCATTTTTTTGTTTTCTGCCAGTTGGATCGCTATTCCACTGATTGTTCTTGGGATACGCATGCTGGTAATCATGAAATTGGCTTTGTTGTGGCTGTTTAATATGCCTTCTGCGTAAAAACCCCAGCATAGATTCAGTGGGGTTGAATATAAAAGCCGCGAGTTCTTAACTCTGCGGCTTTTTAAATTAGACCTACTGCGCAAAGATTTTCGTAACGAAATTTCTTAATTTAGAGACAAAATCGTTGACTAAATTTCGAGGCCTATCGGCTTAGATACTTCGTTCATTGGTTCACTCGGTGAATGTAAAAGTATACTTTTACATTCACCTCCCTGCCAATGATAAGCCTATATTTGCGCAGTAGGTCTATTACATCAATCTCAGTTTTTTATGTAACTCACGACTCTTTAACAGGAAACAATAGCATTTGCTTTTTCATCAGCATTACCCTGTCTCCTGCTTGATATATTTCGTTGGATCCACTAGCAGATGTCCAAAATGGATAGTGTCGTCTCGGGTTATCTCAAGTATTTGTTGAGCCAGCACGTACACTTTTAGGTAGCATGCTTGGCAGAGCCAGATGGTGGCTTTTGTATATGAGAATATAGGCACAAAGCCCGTATTTACGGCTATTTCTTGCATATATACATCCATATCTACTTCTGGCGATATTTTTCCGCAAGGGCATATTAATATTCTCATTCTTGGCATGAGTACCTCCTGTCGAGATGCATGCTATTTTATATGCACAAAATTGAGATTATGTTTTTGCCGAAGCAAGGGTGAGAATCAAATTTCTTGCTTCTTGGATTACCTTTCCTTTTTTCTCTGTGTCCTTGTCAAAGACGATCTGAAAAATCTCAACGCATGGGTGTTGATCTGGAGGGTAATGGCGAAACTCCTCTCGCACCAAGATCTCATTGTCTTCATTAAGAAGCGTAACAAATTGTGTATCATATTCACTCCCATTGGGATTATTCACATACAATAATTGAATACGGGCCACAAAAGCGCCTGAACCATTGAAGAAGCTATATGTATTTGGTGCTGGTTCTCGCTTCCAAGTGCAGGCTACTAATTTTTCTGCTAATTGCATCCATAATCTTTTCTTTAATGAAAATTGCGCATTGTCGTAAATGCTAAACATGGGTACATGGTAAGGCATTACTATGCTCCTTTTAGGGTAAAGTTCTAATAAAACAAATACCACATTGCTGTGGTATTTGTCAATAGCAGCAAATTAAAACACCGCAGGGCGAACCGCGCGGTGCAATTTAGGCTTTAAAATAAAACACATCCGGTCATATTTTTTGTTTTTCAAGAAACGCTTTTTCTTGTTTATTTCTTACTGCGCGATAGCATGCTCTTTGCGTCTCGAGCCAGTAATTGGTTTGTTTAAATAGAAATTCTACATCACTATTCCGCAACTTTGTAATTTCAAAAATGATAAAGTTCTTGATGGGAATTAAAAATGTCTGCAATGCATCGCTTGCGTCAGCGAAAAATGTATTAAGCACACAATTAGGAAAGTATTGTTCTGCGTGCGGAAGCCAACTTTTTATATTATCTTTATGCGCCGGATGAATCAACGGGGGTACCTGCGGCTTGGTAAACAAGATGGCATCGTTTTTGGGTCGAAATACAACCACCAACGCACCTCCCCAACCAAATTGCCAATGCACCACTAATGATACCTTTGGTCCAAACTGGGTAAAGTCGGCGTTTATTTTTATTGCCCATTTTAGAGCAAGATTCTTATTCTCTTTTGGATCAGAATATATTAATCCGCTTACCTCGTAAAAAGCCAAAAAACCTTTTACTCCAACTCTTAACGTGGGTGGAACGGCTAATAAAAGATCAAGAGTTTCATCTTCTTTTCTGCAAGATTCTTGCCAAAAAGATGTTGCAGTTGGTTCATCGTGGTTCATAGCGCACCTCCAATTTTAAAGTTCTAATAAAACAAATACCACATTGCTGTGGTATTTGTCAATCGCGAGTTGCGGGGGCCGGAATTGCACCGGCGTCTCAAGGTTATGAGCCTCGCGAGGTACTTCTCCTCTACCCCGCAGGAATAATATACAATAAGAAAACTTAAGTTGCAATAGTAAAAGCCCAATTTATTGGGCTTTTAGGTTGCGGCGATAGGGATTTCTGTTTTTATTATCGGAACGCCCTCTTCAAAATCAAGGCACAATCCTTCGCTCCAGCATTGGTTTTCTTTTTTTGCGCACTCGATGAGCTGTGTCCGCATTGCAAGTTTGAGCGGGCAATGTTCAAATCGCTGTTGGCTTATCATCGCATACGCACATCGGCCGCATTGTTCAAGAATGTGCGGGTCTGCATCGTATTGGGTGATAACGAATTTTGGATCCGGCTGCCGTTCTTTTCTTTGCCGGCGCAATCGTTTCATGTGGATATCTCCTTATAGAGCTTGTTTCAGTGTATGGGCAACAATGATGAAAATCAACCCATCATGTCAAGTTCCTTGAACGCTTGTTCATAGCTTTTGAGAGCATGACTCGTAGTTTCCTTCATGTGCTGGGTGACGGGATCGTGGGCAATAATATTGCGCAGACGATGTGCGGACCAGATTTGTTCGACAGATTTCAATTTGTGGGGATCCACGATCTTCAAGCGGTCCGCGATAGTGTCTCCTTCGTAGCCAAGATCGCGCAATATGTCATCGAGCAATGCATCTGCGCGAAGGATTGCCATATTCCAGTCGGAAGGATTTTCCGAGTTTCCAAGCTTGCTGATACCTTCCCACGCTTCGCGAATTACTTCTTTTGGCGGCGCTATATGCGCCGCAGCTTTTTCTTCTGGCGCTTTTTTCTGCAATTCTAGTAACTTGCGGGTAACAATAAAAGTGAAAACTATAAGACCAATGTCGAAGAGAATAATAATGATGCGAATAGTGCTGAAAATATCCTGCCACTCCTTGGAATAAAACCAGTTAAGGACATTGCTGTATTCAAAAACAACGCTATTGAAAAAAACGCCGAAAACGACAATCGCGATGATAAAAAGAATCGCGATAAGGACGGGATCAATACCGGAATCACTGGGGGTGGATTTGGGAGGCATGTTTCAAATGCAAAATGTAAACATCATTAAGCCGTCCGCGACCTAGTCTGACTGCCGCAGACGGCCTAAGACGAGCAGGTCAGGCAAAATGAAAAGTTTTAAATTGCAGACTTAAGAAGATCTTCAATTTTTACCGCGGTGTTTAATAGCGCCAAATCTTTCATAAATGGAGCGATCACTTGCAGGCCAATGGGAAGTTTTTTCCCTTCTTCTTCAGCAAACCCCGCATTTAGTGAAAGTGAAGGGTTTCCGGCGAGGTTGACCGCAACGGTGTAGACATCGGCAAGATACATGGCAAGCGGGTTGTCTTTGTGCGCTCCGAAGTGAAACGCGGGGGTTGGCGTAGTGGGGCCGATGATGTAATCCACCGCAACAAAAGCGCGGGAAAAATCTTCGCGGATAAGGCTTCGCACTTTTTGCGCTTTTACATAATATGCCTCGTAGTATCCGGCGGAAAGCGCGTAGGTGCCTAGCATAACGCGCCGTTTTACTTCCGCGCCAAATCCTTCACTTCGCGATTTTGTATACGTTTCAAACAATGTTTTCGCTTCATGATTTCGATGTCCGTAGCGGATGCTTTCGAACCGAGCAAGATTGGTGGAAACTTCGGAAGGCACAATAATATAGTAGGCAGGGAGTGCTGATGAAGAATTCGGCAAGGATATTTCTTTGATCGCGGCGCCCGCTTGCTCCAGTTTTTTTATTGCATTGCGGATAACGGCTTCAACTTCAGGGTCAAGCCCCTCCCCCATATATTCGCGCGGGATGCCAAATACCGTATCTTTTAATGCTTTTTCGTGAACTTCAGAATCTACTGGCGCGGTGGTGGCGTCGAAAACATCTTTTCCTGCGATGGCGCGGAAAAGAATTTCAGTGTCTTTTACTGTTTTTGCCATAGGGCCGATTTGATCAAGGGAAGACGCCATGGCAATAAGGCCGTGACGCGATACTGCGCCGTAGCTTGGCTTAAATCCTGCAATGCCGCAAAATGATGCGGGTTGGCGAATCGACCCGCCGGTATCTGAACCCAAGGCCGCCGGCACAAAATGTGCGGCAACCGCGGCGGCAGATCCGCCAGAAGAACCGCCGGGCACACGGGAAGTATCGTGCGGATTTTTGGCGGGACCAAATGCGGAGTTTTCTGTAGAAGAGCCCATGGCGAATTCATCCATGTTTGTTTTTCCGATAATTATAGCGCCATGATTTTTCAGTTTTTGCACAACCGTTGCGCTGTAGGGCGCGCGATAGTCTTTAAGCATACGGGATCCGGCAGTTGTTTTGGTGCCTTCCGCGAAAATGTTGTCTTTCAGCGCCATGGGAACGCCAAAAAGCTGCGGAAGCGCATTCCCGTTTTTTACCTGCGTGTCCGCTTGTTTTGCCTCTTCCCACGCACTCTCTGAAACTTCCAAAAACGCATGGATTTCTCCATCTTTTTTGCGGATTGCTTCGAGACATGCGGAAACTACATCAGAAGGCAAAAATTCCTGTTTCCGATATCCTTCACTTATTTGTTTAATGGTGAGCTCGTTAAGATTCATAATTTTCGGTAAGTAGTATTTCTACTCAAATATCGCTTTTACTTTAACCCATCCTTCTTTTTTCTCCGGCACGGCTTCCATAAGCTCTGCGCTTTTGCCTTCGATATTGTCATCAATGATCTCGTCCCGACGCATTTTGTTGGTAAGCAGTGTTCCGCCGCGGACAGGCAAAACACCGGAAGTGTCGAGCGTATTGAGCGACGCGATAAATTGCAAAATACCCGAAAGCTCTTTTTCGAATTTTACTGTCTCCTCCGGGCTAAGTTCTATCCGGGCGAGACGGGCGATATGTTCGACATCTTTGGGTGATATTGACATAAGTGCTATTTTACGTTATTTTTTGATTAGCTCATTGAAAGGAGAGGCGCTGTGGATCAAGAACATAATTTTCTTAAGGTTGCGAAATATGGCGCATATCTTTTTGTGGTATTGTATAGTTTACTCGCTTGTTTTCTTATTGATGAATGGGCGATTGGTGTTGTTCTGCTTTCGCTAAGCGGAGTGTGTTGGTGCGTTGGCCGATTATGCTCTGCTGATTTGCGGCATTGGTTGGCTTATGAAAAGGAAAACCGTGGAGGATTTTTTGATGAAATTACCGGTTCTGGAAACTAAATTTAGTATTTTTGTGACGTGGGCGGCCTTTTGGGTTATGGTGGGGTATACATTCATCTTTAGTATCTTGTCGTTGTTTACTCTAGATGTTGCTAATTGGTATGCATCGTTGTTTGGTTTTGTGCCGGCGTTTATTTGTGCCGTAGCCGCATGGCTTCTCAAGAAATGGATTAATCAATCGCCGTATGTCTTGCGGCTTCGCCTCCCTCGCTAGTGATAGCTTCTTTAAAAATCCGATTATTTTTACTTCGAAAAGTACTTTTACAACAGTTTCTTAAATTTTTTCTCATCAATTATCGTTACTCCCAGTTTCTTTGCTTTTTCAAGCTTTGATCCTGGATCAGAACCGGCTATTAAATAGTCGGTTTTTTCACTGACGGATTCAGACATGTCTCCGCCGAGTGCGCGAATGGCGGCCTTTGCTTCATCGCGTGTCATGGACTCCAATCCTCCGGTGAGGACAAAGGTTACTCCTTGTAGCTTACTCCCTATTGCCTCTTTTTTAAACCGTTGCGGTTTTACGCCGGCATCGAGCAGTTTTTTTATAAACGCATGATTGCGTTCACTGCGAAACCAATCACGGATGCTTTTTGCTACCACACCCCCGATATCCGGTATGGTTTCAAGTTCCTCAAGGTGCGCATTTGCCAATGCTTCGAGGGTACCAAAGTGCTTCGCAAGGTCAATAGCAGTCTCCTCTCCCACATGTGCGATACCAAGTGCGTAAATAAAGCGGGGAAATTCGATTTCTTTTTTTGATTGAATGGATCTGATTAAGTTTTCCGCCGATTTTTCGGCAAAGCGTTCAAGCGGCGCAATATCTCCTTCTTTAAGCGAAAAAATATCGGCGGGATCTTCAGCAAGTCCTTCCTCGACCAAACGGTCGATGACTTTTGGCCCGAGACCGACAATGTCGAAGGCGTGCTTTGAGACGAAATGATAAAACCGCTCAAGGCGCACCAGTTCACATTTCTCCGGGTGCGGAATGCGATGCGCCACTTCTCCTTCTTTTTGTACGACTTTCTGTCCGCAAAATTCGCGTGGCATATTAAACGCCATGCTTTTTTTAGGACGAAGATTTTTCAATACTCGCACGATGTCTGGAATCACGTCTCCCGCACGCTGGATGATGACCGTATCCCCGACGCGGACATCGAGGCGTTTGATTTCGTCCATGTTGTGCAGTGTGGCGCGCGATACCATAACTCCCGATACTGACACTGGTTTGAGCAGGGCAACGGGCGTTAAGACTCCCGTTCTTCCCACTTGCACTTTTATATTCTCGACTGTAGTTACCGCTTCTTCTGCGGGAAATTTAAACGCAATCGCGCCGCGCGGAGCCTTCCCTGCCACCCCCAAACGCTCGAAAAGCCGGTTTGCATTCACCTGCACCACCACACCATCAATAAGAAAGGGTAGTTTCCCCCGCGCTTCTCGTATTTTTTTCCAAAACGCCAGTATTTCTTCGATGTTTTTGCAGTATGAGGCAAGATCAATGGTCCTAAAACCAAAAAGCCGCGCGATCAAGTGCTCTTCTTCGTGGGTTTTTTGGCCGAGATCGGTAATGATATCATAGGCAATAAAGTCGAGCTTGCGTGCGGCGGTAACTTTCGGATCAAGCTGGCGCACGGAACCCGCGGCGATATTGCGCGGATTGGCGTATGCCGGCAAGTCCGCTTTTTTTTGCGCGCGGTTGATCTCTTCAAACACTTTTTTGGTCATATAAACCTCACCGCGCACTTCCAATTTCTCGGGTATATGAGTGACTACTTTCTTTAATTGCGCATATTCTTTGAATATGTGCGCGATTTCTTTTTCGCTCTCCATTTCCAGCGGGTTGTGGAGCCGAAGCGGCACCGAATTGATGGTTTTTATGTTTTCCGTCACATCCTCGCCGGTAGTGCCGTCGCCGCGGGTCGAGGCGGTTTTTAAAAGACTATTTTCATAAATGAGCGATATGGCGAAGCCGTCGATTTTAAGCTCCGCGAAGTAGTCGATTGTTTCATCACTACCTGCTAGTTTTTTAATGCGTTTTTCCCATTCACTGATTTCTTCTTCTGAAAATGCGTCGTTGAGCGAGAGCATGCGCGAATCATGGCGCACTTTTTTAAAGCCGGGAAGCGGTTCCCCTCCTATGCGCCGGGTTGGCGAATCTGGGGTAATAAATTTTGGATATTCCTTTTCCAGCGTTTCAAGTTCGTGTTTCAACGAGTCGAGCGCGGCATCGGAAATTTCCTGCCGGTCGAGCACATGGTAAAGATAGCGATGGTGGTTAATCTCCTTTTTTAATTTAGATATTCTTTCTTTTGCTTCATTTTGATTCATGGAAACAGTGTAAAATGCAAAAATCAAAATGTAAAATTAAGGTATTGCGGCTTCGCCATAATATAAAATCTGTCGCGAATCGACACTATAATTTTGCATTTTGATTTTTTAATACGTTACCATAAATCCGCGCTTTACATTGCGCGCAGTATTTGCTCCACAGCGGGGTTGCCCCACGCTTCTGATGCAAGCGATTGCGGTGGTATTGTTGCAATTGGCGAAAATACTCGCGGGGGTTTTGTACATCTCTACAACAAAGCAGCCGGTAGAGGAAGGGTTGCCGGTGGTGTCTTCTGTGGCGTTGTTACCAAGTTTTTGAGGCGTCATACGGTCGAGATAAAGAAATTTATCGATTGCGCGATCAGACGCGTAAAATGCGGTATATGAATCCGCAATTTCTCCGGAAATCAAAATTTCGCCATAAACCACGTTAAAAATGCCGATGGAGATCGATAAGAGAGCTGAAAGGATAACTATGACTAAAAGCAGAGTGATCCCTTTCTTCTTTTGTACGAAATAATGTTTCATAGGATTATTGCAAGTCGCGAGCGCGAGGTACTACTGTTGTTTGAAGATCAAGGGTTGACTCAAGAGGTATTTTGGGGCTTTTTGCCCGTGCGCGAAGCATTATGGTGATCTGCGGTTGTCCGTCCGCTGCGCCTGCGGGAAGCCCTCGGGTGAGAAAATTAAACCGGTCGATATATATATCCTCCGCGGTAAAAGGAACTACAATTCCCGAAGAGCCGTTGCAATCGCCGGGAAGAATAGGTTGTGTCGCGCGCATAATGCGAAGATTTGTCTGGTCCCAAAAATATACTCTGGTGCCAGATGTCGCTTCAAAACGGATCTCAGACCCGGCTTGACCGCACACAGGAGACAAAATGCTGAATTGCGTGCCTGTACGCAGTTCTTTTGCCAAAAGTTCCATACTGAAGCGGATATTATCCTGCACTACCTGCGTATTCGCCGCTTTTATTTGGGCATTTGAAAGGCTCAACATAAGACCGATAGTGGTAATTATGACCACAGTAAAAATGCCGATAGAGATGACCATCTCAAGAAGAGTAAAACCGCGTTGATTTTTTAGAGAAATTGTCATGAGCTTTTATCTCCAATTATACAATCGCTCGGTGAGGGTTAATGTGCGATTTATTCCCCGCTCATTCCAAGAAATTGTTGCGGTTACATCCATTATATCTGCAGTAGGAATAGCGGCGCTTCCAGGCGGACCGGATTCTGCGGAAAAAGGACGGGATATATTTAAACAGCGTGAAAACAGCGTAGGTTGTCCTGAAACATATCCATATCTGCCTGTTGCTGGATCGAAGCGAAGCTTATTTGCGCATCCTGCACTGGGAACAGTCAAGGTGGGATTGCTGATAAGGACACCGCTTCCGCACAAATATTGTGTTACCGCAATGGCATCAATGGTTCTTTGGGTGCCGAGAAGCGTTGATCCAGTAATGCCGTTATAATCAGTTTGCCATGTTTGCAAGGTGCCGGTATTTTTTTCAATACAAATTTGATTATTCTCTCTAATGACGCGTACCAACTCAATCCCCTCTTGCGCGAGATTGATTGCGATAAGTTTGTTTTTGGCGAAGCTGAAATTATTGATACCGCGGATAATTAGTGAAACCGGCCCCACCAAAGCTCCCAAAATAACCGCAAGCGCCACGACGGTTTCAAGGAGGGTAAAACCACGATTTTTTGTGTACAAAAAATCGTGGAATTTAAAATGTAAAATGTAAAAATTAAAATACCGCTCAATGCGTAATCCGGTGAACTGGATTCCAGCTTTCGCCGGGGTGACGCCCGAAGCGTCATTTTTTATTTTGCTTTTTAAATTTTGCATTTATCGTATGCTTATCTGTCCGCTGGTGCGGACAGTAACTGTCTTGGTGTCGGCGCCGGAAGGCCTCCCGAAACGGATATTTATTATATCCCCAAGATCGTTTCCGTTTTCGCCGGTAATGGCAAGCACCGCCTCCGGCGCGGTGAATAGTATATGAATAATGCGAGGACAGTCTGTATAGACGGGAGGCGGAGAGGAATCACGGCATTCAAGTCCGGTAACTTTTATGCCGCGCGGAAATATTACGTCGCTTCCTATTTTTACATCATCTCCGGCTCTCCAGCGGCCATCGGGAGCGCCACTGGCGCCAGGACCAAAATCTGCGAATATAAAATATCTCTGTGGTTCGTTAAGCGAAATCCTGATTCCCACCGCTTTGGGCACGCGCGGGCCGGTGGGGGTGGATATGCTGGTTACCGCAAGCGACATGTTTTGCGCACGCCGCATGGCAAGCGCAATTTCCCTCACTGAACGGTTGAGCGCGGCGCCTTCATTGAGGCCGGAAAAACTGAAAAGTACTACCGCGCTGATTGCGGTTATAATGGCAAGAATAACGACTATTTCCACCATGGTAAACCCTGCACTACATCTTGATTGAGTTTTTTTCATTTCCTTCATTATGTGACTGTTGCCGAATACCGCTTATGAGCTGCAATTCCGTAAATTCGGGTAAATCGCATCGCGATTTACGGGAAATTTAGCGAAGCCGGATATTCCCGTGCGAAGCGTAAAATTTCCCCGGCTTTTGCTCAAGGAAGCAAAAGAATTTTTCAAAAAAATTCTTGGCTTATCATTGGCAGGGAGATGAATGTAAAAGCATACTTTTACATTCACCGGGTGAACCGATTATACTCATAGTATCTATCTAGATAGGCCGCAAAATTTGTGTGAGTATTTGCTTCGAATTCATGCAACTTCGCGACGTAGGCTATTCGGCAACAGTCCCATTATATATCTTTTTTTATAAATCAAAAAGCCGCCAGTATTACTGACAGCTTTCTTTTTATTCGTATTTAAATACATAGTGATCGCCGCGGCTCACTATGAATCGGGAAAGAGGTCCTGCTACCCCCTCTTCTCCTTTGTACAATTGCCACTGCTTGGTTTTGTTTTTGGTGCGGTCAAACTCTACGAGCATATCGTTTTGCACGCGAAGCGGTGTTCCTGTGTCTTTTGCGAGTGCTTCAAGTTCTTCAGCCAGAGAGCGAGGGGGTTGGGCTGCCACACCTTCAAATTTCCGCATATCGGTACCTGAATCAAAGACAATCCATATGCGTTGATCGCGGGGAATTACCATGTTTTCCAATGAGGCGTTGTTTGAGGAAATCTCATTTGAGAAACTTTTTTGCATGTATGAAATAACGCCGGCGGCAATCAAAAAGGCACCGGCGACGATTAGCCAAGTCTCCTGTGGGCTACATTCCGTAGTTATTTTTTTCTTTCTGGGGCGCATAGGCATGTTTGAAAAGTAAAAATGAAAAAATAGGTAGGCCGCAAAATTTATTCAACGATTTTGGCGCGAATTGAAATCTCGTAACGAAAATCTTTAATCAGTGGGTCTTATTTTAATTTATATCAAGAGGCACATTATGGGATAGTCAATGCAGGTTATAAAAGGAGTCAGGAAATACGCAATGATGCTCGCGATGATGATAAACGGGCCGAAAGGGATAAGACTTTTTACCCCTGCCTTAGCAAAAACCATAAGAGCAATGCTTACCGCCGCTCCAAGCCAAAAAGCGAAAATAAATGCGATAAGAGATGCGGGAAAGCCAAGAATCAATGATGTGGCAAGTATCAATTTGGCATCCCCAAGACCCATCCACGTCCCGCGGGAAAAAAACCACAAGGAAGTAAAGAAGCCGGAAATCAAAAGTGCCGCTATCCAATCAATTATAAAAGAATTTTGAAAAGCAATCGGTGTAATTATTATATCACTTCGCACTGCTGTTGCAACAATACCGAGCAGAAAAAGAATAATGACCGTATAATCCGGAATAATGGTATAGCGAAGATCGTAGACAAAAGCTACCACAGCCGCCGAAACTCCTATCCCGAGGAGAGTAAAGATTCCCAATGAACGAGCATCAAAAGCAAATTGCGGCAGAAAGAGGACAAAGACGATAATAAAAAGTGCGGCAGTGGTAAATTCGACAATCGGATACTGCCAAGAAAGGGCGATACCGCATGTTCGGCATCGCCCTTTTTGGATAAGGAAACTTATGACAGGAATTAATTCGATGGGAGAAAGATGTTTTTTACAGCCGCGGCAGGAAGACCGGCCAAAGAGCGATTTTTTAACTGATTTTCGCAGAATCAATACGTTGAGGAAGCTTCCGATCGTAAGACCAAATAATGCGATGATAACGAGAATAAGTGCATTCACATGAAATATACTTATTTAAGGGACGGCGTCATAGCAAGTTTCTGTGCCACCCGGTTGTGCGGTTCCTGCCGTGGTAGAACAAGCGGTGCCTTCCGCGGATGCAGAAAGACCGCTAAAATCATTGGTCCATCCTGCGGTAACAACCATATCTCGATCTCCGGTCAATGCGCCATTGGTTATATCTGAGAGCGTAGTGCCGAGATGATAAGTTGTTCGCGCACCGCTGGTGAGCGCCGCATATTTATAGCAGTTTGTAGTTACGGTGCCAGTAGGATCTCTTGGTACCTGCGGAATATAGTTTGCGGCGGAAAGCGCCTCCAGTCCATAGGCAACAGTCGCACTACAGGTTATACTAGCGGCTGGATACTGTCCTGTTCCCGCGCCATCGTAGTAGAGCTCAAGCGCCAATTGGATTTGCTTGATATCGGTAATACGGCGCGCGTCACGCGATTTTTGGCGCGCGGTATTGAGCGACGCCAAAACAATGGATGCCAAGACGCCAATGATGGCGATAACGACCAAAAGCTCAATCAGGGTGAAACCGGCTTTTGCTTTGCTTTTCAAAAATGTGCTCATAGATTAATTTAATTTTATTAATTATTATAATTTGAAATTTTGTTTGGAAACTGAATACGAACTATCTCGACCTTTCCTTATTTTATGGGAACGCAGGCTTTAAGTAAAATCCAAGTTATCCACAATATAAGAAATGAAAAATGACGCTTCTGGCATCATCCCAGCGAAAGCTGGAACCCAATTCACCGGATAACGCATTGCGGGATACTGTAATTTTGATATTTACATTTTTCATTTAGAATGATCCCACCAGGTTATAAAGCGGTACCATCACTGAAGCGACCAAAACCCCCACTCCCACACCGAGAAATATAATAAGTGCGGGTTCAATCAAAGCAACCAAGTTTTCAAACGCAGAATCTACTTCCCGCTGGTAAAATCTGGCGATACTTCCCAAAATATAGTCCAATCTGCCAGATGCCTCCCCTATCCGTATCATTTGGGTGACAAGCGGCGGTATTTCGGAAGATCGCTCAAATGCCGATGATATGGAATTTCCTCCTTTCACCGATTCTATCGCATCGTAAATCACTTTTTTATAAATCACATTACCAACCACGTCTCCACTGATAGAAAGCGAGCGTAAAATCGGAATACCTCCGGCGATGAGTGTGTGTAAGTTGTCTGCAAACCGCGCCATATAGAGCTTGCGGTAGAGGACTCCGACAATCGGAATATGAAGCTGGAGCCGGTGAAAGTATTCTCTGCCGACTTCGGTGCGCGACCAGCGCCATAGTGCCAGCGACCCTCCTACTATAGCAAAGATAAGCAAAAGTCCCCAGTGTCTCAAAAAGTCGGATATTAAAATAACAATTTGCGTATAGAGCGGAACCTCCTGTCCTGTTTCCTCAAAAATTGTTGTAAGGCGGGGTATAACGACCACGAGCATGACGACAATAACGCCGATAAACGCCGCCATAATAAATGCGGGATAAATCATGGCATTGCGTGCTTTGGTGAAAAGATAGTAGGATCGTTCGAGATAGTCCGCAAGATATGTAAATACTTCCTGTAATTTTCCGGATTCTTCGCCGGATTTCACTAGGCTTATATAAAAAGAAGAAAAAATATTGGGGTGTTTGGAAAGCGCTTGCGAAAGCGAAAGCCCGCCGGATACGTCGTCAAGAATGGTGGCGAGCGCATCGCGAAGCGCCGGACGGTCCGCTTCGGCGGCAAGAGTTTTTAATGCCTCGACTATGGGAATCTGCGCTTCAAACAAGGTGGAAAGCTGGCGTGATAGCATGACTACGTCTTTGTTGGAGACGTGCGATCCTAACTTTTTTTCGATAAATGACGCCTTTGTTACTTCGCGAATAGATATAACGATAAGATTTTGTTGGTGCAACAAATCTACCACGGCATCGTTGGATGATGTTTCCATTACGCCGGACCGCAATTCTCCGGTTTTAGTGCGTGCTTGATATTGGAAGGTGGCCACAAAAAGAAATAAAAAATGCAAATATCAAAATGAAAAAAAATGGTATCCATCCCGCCCGCCGCGGCGGGCGGGATGGATATAAATACATACTTTCCGGCTTACCGGAATACTTTAATTTTTTATTTTGCCTAGCCTGCTCATTGCAGGCGGTTTAAAAATATTTGTATTTTGATGGGCCTGTTGCCGAATACCATTTCTCCTGCAAATGATGAATTTCTGCCAAAATAGCTTCAAAACTTTTTGGCTTATATTCCAGATAGGCCTCAAAGTTTGTTCAGCAATTTT